>JADFHG010000005.1 GCA_022567365.1 Planctomycetota bacterium
GACGGCTGGCTGTTTCAAAACTCCGAACTCGTTGATGAAGGACCAGTCATCTTCGGCGAGGACGATATCTACCGCCGCGACATTCCGGAACTTGCAGATGATGCCGTCGACAATTTCTTCCTCGAGTGGGCCGTCGAGACCGACGGCCCGCAAGCCTTCGGCGCGGTTGCGCCGTGCGCGATGGTGGCCGGAGGAATATCCGGCGTGCTCTATCACTTCACGATCGCGAAGGACAAGGTGCAGCTCAAGCGGGACTCGCAGATTCCGCTCCTCTTCTTCGACATCGAGCCGGACGTGCCCCACACCTACAGGCTCGAGTTGCAACCGGGAACCTACACGGTCTACATCGACGGCGAGGTTGTCGACGCCGGCGTTTCCGAGGGCCCCTACCCGACAGCCGACTCCGCGATCGTATTCGGGGCGCGCGCGGCTATCGAAGCAAGCGTGACGCGCTGGAATTTCGTACGTCTCGGGCTGATCCCGACCGACGCGAGCTTCGACTTCGATAGCGACGAGGACGTTGATCATCAGGACTATTTCTTCGTGCATGACTGCCTCACAAAGGACGGACTAGGCAACTACGGTGGTCCCGGCGCGCCCTGCCCCAAAGGCGACGAGACCTGCGCCAAGATCGGCCCGCTGACCACCGCCGGTCCCGGCTGCGCCTTCGCCGACTCGGACGCCGACGGCGACGTGGACCTCAAAGACGTCGCCGCCTTCCAGAATGCATTCACCGGCCAAGGGCGCTGACAAGGAAGACCCCGCCGTCGATTTCGTTTCCGCTCGCAGCGGCGACGGTGCCACACTGACGACGATCATTGCAACGACCATTCCGCCGACCCAGGCGACAAGAAGCCCCACCGGGGTTTCCCGTACGCCTCCCATTCGATCCGTGATGTCCTTGCCATACCCGAAAAAAGCGTACAAGTTCCCCGTCACGCGCGCACATCTCCCGTTCGCCTCCCGGCGCCTTCTAATCGTTGCCCCGACGGTCCAGTCCCCTTCGCGCAAACCGACAGCGCAAGCGACGTGGAGCGGCGCGTTCAGATGCTCTAACTGTTTACGGCGTATCTACTGATGGCCCTGGGGTGCCAATTTCACATCCTCCTTACCCGCGCCACGTACGCACATCATTACCTCTCGAGATCACCTGGGTTTGCCTAAGAACCCTGAAACCTGCAATCAGGCGCGAGCGATCCGGAATAATGAATACGGTTTAAGTGTATGTGCGGAAGATCTCCTCACATCTCGCCGCGCCCACAACGGACTGCGTTCCCGATCGGTCGTCGCTGAAGCCACCAACCCATCACCCGAAACCAGCCGATCCGTCTGATGACTGATGAGAACCATCACCTTGCATCATCCAATAATATACACGTTCGTTGCGTATAAGTCAAGAAGAATTCACACTTGGGCGTGGAACCGGGAATGCGACAGAATTGGAGACGCCTGGCAACCATGTATTCGTTGGATGCAGCGCGGCCGGCATTCTACATAGTTCCAAAGGGCCGCGGGAAGGTAGGCCATCTAGGCGCTGGCTGTGGAGCCTACATAGCAATGGTTTAGTCGCATTAGGGGAGTTCAACACGACGTAATGAGCAGACGATATAGGCTATTTAGGCGCTGGCTAATAAGCCTACATTGCAATCATCTATTCCGGTTAGCGGCGAGCTGGCTAGGGTTTGTCTGGACGAACCAGCTCCCGCATTGCGAGTCGGAATCACTCGCCACCAGACGGGCCTTTCGACGCGTCTAACGGTTGTGAGGCATCGGCCTGACGTGAAAGCGAAACGTGGGCAAGAAAAACACGCACCAGAAGTTGACAGCGGGTGTGAACGTTGAGCCTGCTGTATAGCCGATTGAGGTTGATGTGAACGGTGTGCCGCGAAAAACCGAGCACTCGGCCGGTAGATTCCTCGCCGAGTCCGTCAAAGAGGCACCGCACGATTTGTAACTGCCTGCCCGAGAGATGGAGTGATTGCCCGATGGCCTTCCACTCCCGAGCCGTCAGGCTCGCGGAGGGCGCCGACTGATCAGAGCCGGTCGGCTGGTCTTGGTGGACCGATACGGTGGTGCGTGCGTACGGTTCCACGCTTACTCCGCTCCTAGGGTGCCTTGTTGACCGGCCATTGCTTCCTACCTACGGTTGCTGGTCGCCGCACTTCGCGCACTGGCTTCGTCATCAACGCGCGCACCAACCGCCCATAGGGTTAATGGCGCATTGGGCCACATCACTGACCCTCTATTTGCTTTTTTTTCAAGATTTCCGGCCAATGTTACGTAGAACACCCATCTCGCTATGGACCTCCGGGAGCTTGGCCTCGAAACGGATTGAAGTGCTAGGCCGACTCTGGTCGTTCTGCTTTGTTTGGTGGGATTCCCGTCGGTAGACGGTGCCGCCTCACGAGTGGAACCGATCAGGACCATGGCCAAGACGCAGAGCTTACACCCCATTCGCGTCGGCGATTCCACAATTGTCAGCTGGAATCGCTGCTGGCTCTGCCGACAGAGCTCGGCGCGAGCACGCTTCCTTGCTATGCGCTCCGCCACGAAAATCAGGGTGTAGGGTGCATTTCAATGCACCGTTTCGATCCGGACAATAGGTGCATCAAGATGCACCCTACCCGGCTTTCAGGCAATTCCAGGCAATTTTTTCAAGACGTGCGAAGGTTGGGCTAGTGTGCCGCCAACCCAGAATATGCGGGTTGGCGTTGGGCGATAGGCATAGCAAAGTCCGCTCCCTCACGGCCCTAGGTTCGGATTTGGGTCGCCGCCCAACCCGCAAGTTCATGCGTGGCGATGCAGTAGTGCTTCGTTGCTTGTAATGTGATGGACGGGATTCGATCCAGCAAGCTGGCATTGCCAGTGGGTGCCACGGGCAAACTCGTCTGCCCGTGCGCTACGGGCTCCGAGAGACACGGGCAAGCTACCGCTTGTCCATGGCACCCAACCATCAGTTGACGTGCGACGGCACACTGGAGCAGTTTCATTCGACTTGTAGCGGGATCGGGAAGGTCGGAGCCCTCGAACACGCCGTCCGCCGCGGGGGGCGGACGCTACGAAATGGTCGAAGCCGCTGCGGCGGGGGGGCGATGACCATGCCGATTCACCCATCGCGGTTTTGACTGCCATACGCGCTGCGCGGATAATTGCCGACCTTACTCGGCGCGCGATCACCGCGGCTTGTAACGACGGCTCGCCCTCAAATCGCGCGGGGGCGGAGTCACGGCAACGCCAGGCATTTAGGGGTATACGCATGGCCGATCGGATGTACGTCGCGACGCGCAAGGGGCTCTTCACGGTGGACCGCGCGGCGGGGGGCGCTTCGCAGTGGAGAATCGCGCGGACCGCGTTTCTCGGGGACAATGTGACGCTTGCCGTCCACGACGCCCGTAGCGGCTGCGTATTCGCCGCGCTCGACCACGGCCACTTCGGGATCAAGCTCCATCGTTCGAGCGACGACGGCGCCGGTTGGGAGGAATGCTCGACTCCGGCGTACCCCGCAAGAGACGAGGACGCCGAACCGGACATCGACCCCATGAGCAAGACGCCCATTCCCTGGTCGACCAAGTTGATCTGGTCGCTCGCAGCCGGCGGTGCGGACATCGAGGGCGAGATGTGGTGCGGCACGATACCCGGCGGGTTGTTCCGCAGCGAGGACGGTGGCACATCATGGCACTTGAACCGGCCGCTATGGGATCATCCGGATCGCAAGGAGTGGTTCGGCGGCGGCATGGACCTGCCCGGTATCCACTCGATCTGCGTCAATCCGCGCGATCCGAATCACGTGACCGTGGGCGTTTCCTGCGGGGGGGTTTGGGTGACCACCGATCGCGGTGCTTCGTGGAACTGCCGGGCTGAAGGCATGTGGGCCTCGTACATGCCGCCCGATCGCAAGCGCGACCCGCGGATCCAGGATCCGCACATACTCGTCCAATGCGCGTCCGCGCCCGAAGCGTTTTGGGTGCAGCACCATAACGGCGTATTTCGATCCACCGACGGTGCCGCGTCTTGGCAGGAATGCAAGGACATCAAACCGTCGACGTTCGGTTTCGCGGTCGCGGTGCACCCGGCTGAGCCGCGGACGGCGTGGTTCGTTCCGGGCATCAGCGACGAACGGCGTATCCCGGTGGACGGGAAAGTGGTGGTCACGCGAACCCGGGACGGCGGCGAGTCGTTCGACATTCTCGGCAAGGGGCTTCCCGGCGAGCACGCCTACGACATCACCTTTCGCCACGCGCTCGACGTCGATGAATCGGGCGATACTTTGGCGTTCGGCACGACGACCGGGTCGCTGTTCGTCACGGCCGATCAGGGTGACTCGTGGCACTGCGTATCGGCGCATCTACCGCCCGTTTATTCAGTCCGCTTCGTCAAGTAAGGCGAACGGTTTGTGTTGAAGCACCAAGACGCTGTTGGATCACGAGAACGTTTCGTCCTCGACCGAAGGCGTTCGATGTGTTATGATTCGGCGGGGCGGCTCGGCGGGCCGTGCAGTCGGCGACTGCCGATTCGGCTGGTGCAGGTTCGCAGGCCACTGGGAGACAATCGGTGACGACGCGTAAGTCGGCTTTCGCTTTCACATTGATCGAGCTTCTCGTGTCGATCTCCATACTCGGCTTGCTCATCGCGATCCTCTTGCCGTCGCTTTCGGGCGCCCGCCGGCAAACAAAGTCGACACTCTGCCAATCGCGTTTGCGCACGTTCGGTCAGGGCCTGGTGCTCTACGCGAATGACAACCGCGAGGCACTCATACCCGGGCGGATGCCGAGGATCGACGACGAGCAATGGCAGGTCTACATCGAGGGTGGCCTCAAGTACCGCCCGACGTTCCTCGCCATGATGGCGAGCGAGGTCGGGCTGGCCCCGTTTTCGGATCCGATGCCCACGAAGAACGACGTCGACGTGTTCCTCCAGCCGGGTGATCGCCAGAACTACGACAACGAGGCCTACATCTGCCCGTCGGTGCGTTTTTGGGTCGATGAGCGAAACGGCTGCTACGGGTATAACTATCAGTTTCTGGGCAATGCGCGCCTTCGCAATCCGGACGTCATCGGCTCCTACAAGAACTGGCGCGTAAAATACTCGCGGATCCAGTCGCCGGCGGGGTGCGTTGCGGTTGCCGATAGTCTCGGAACCGCGGCCTCATTTCCCAAGCTTGGTCGCAAGCCGTACGAGGACAACGATCCGGGCGACAGTGAGAGCGGTCGAACCGTGAGCGCGCGGGGCAACGAGGGCTTCAACCTCGATCCGCCGAACGTGGATCCGGAAAACGGCGAGATGGCCGCGATGAGCGACCTCGCCCGTAGCGCCATCGACGAACGTCACGGGGGACGGGGCAACGTCCTTTGGGTCGACGGTCATGTATCGCCGGAGACGCTTGCCTCACTCGGCTACAAGGTGGAAGAGGACAGCGAATCGGATGAAGTCGGCGTTGTCCGCTTCGACGGCGACAATCGGTTCTTCACCATCAATCGCAAGTCGGGGCCGTGGATTCAGAATTGAAAGTAGATAAACGGCGGGCTCGCGCCGCCGAGCGCGGCGAAGACCAACAGACACACCGTTACGGCGCCGGTCTGAACAGGCGAGGGTAGGCGGATAAGTGTCACCGCTACGCTGGTTATCCAGCTGCGGGGCATTACCTCCCACAGGGCGGTGACCATCAGCACGGCCATCGCGATGGGCGTCAGCTCCACGGACCCGGGCCGAACCGCGGCGAGCGTCGTGAAGTAGTCCTGGATCACGTCCCAGTCCTGCGCACGGAATACGACGAGGCAACCGGCGACGAGATGAAACGTCACCAGGATGCGAACGATCCGAGACACCGCGGGTTGTTCATCGCGATCGGGATTGACGCCCGTAATGCTCCGAAAGACGCGTCCGGCGCCGAGCAGCACGCCGTGTATCGCCCCCCAGACGACGAAACCCCACGCAGCGCCGTGCCAAAGCCCACCCAGCAGCATGACGACGGCGAGGTTGAAGGCGAGCCTGTAATCGCTGGATTTGACGGTGGCTGTCTGGCGGAGAACCCAATACATGTGCGCCCGCGCACGGTTCCCCGTGTTCCGCTCATCGCCGATACCAAGATGGGCGGCAAGGTGCCGGCGGCAGTCGTCGTGTCGGTAGCACACGAGTGCCGCTACCGAACCAAACAGCACGGAAAACGCGACGATCCAGAAGCTGTGGCGCGTTGATTTCTCATGATGCATGCCGTCGCTGGGGGACTGCCAAGCCACACCGGCGCAGCCCGGTCGTTGTCGCGCGGCGAGCCCGAAGCCCAGTCCGTCCGCCCTTCGCTCACGGACGTGGGCCGGATCTGAGGGCAATTTGTCACGCTGTTTCCATCTCATCCTTAGCGCGACCGTAAGGGAGCGACCCATGGAATCCGCTCCCTTACGGCCGCGGTTCGGTGGGCAAAATCGTCGGGAATCATGAATCACTACGCCAGGACCAATGGAACATGGCGCGATGACCGCCCACCCTTGCTCAGACGTCTGTCCTTAATGCCGATAACATCAAATGGGGCGCCACCGGTCTGTCGATGGCGCGGCGGGTTCGGGAAGTGCATGACGGGGATTCGCGTCAAGGTACACGGTCATGGGCCATCAAACGAGAGAGTTTGGGAGCGGGTCGTCGTCGAACGCTCTACCGCTGAATCCGATCGGCGCCTCCGCGCCGGTCGCCGGAACCCGCACCGCCTGGATTATGGTGGCGATGGGTTGCGCCATCGTATGGCTGATCGTACGCGCGATCTTCTTCCTCGGCATCGCCGGCAGCGATGACATGTACTACATGCGATTCGCCGCTGAGTGGGACCGTTCGCCGCTCACCCATTGGGAAGCCAGACTGGTCGGCAACGGGCTGACCGCGCTATCTATCAGCGCGTTGGGTCGCTCAGAACTTGCGGCGACGCTGCCGTCGCTAGTCGCTTCGGGTGTCATCCTGGCCTGCGTGCTCATCTGGTGTCGACTTCGCGGCAGCCTGCGATACGCCTGGTGGGCGGGGATGTTCACCGCGGTGGTTCCGCTGGACGTCGAACTCGGTACAACCATCTCGCCACACACCATCATGGCAGCGCTGATGGTCGTGGGAACGCTGGCGTATCTTTGGCCGACGAACACGACGGCGGCGCGATGGGTTGCCGCCGTATGTCTGTCGCTCGGTGTCGTGACCCATTTCGCCGGGGTCTACTATGTGTTCGCACTGGCGGTTGCGGGTCTGATCGTTGACCGTCGACGGTACCTTCCGATTGTTCTGCGAACGATGATCGTTGGGGTTGCGCTGCTGGTGGCGGACATGGCGGTTTTTCATTTCATGTTCGGCGATGCCTTCTGCCGGTATCGTGTGTGTCAGGCCGAAACGACCTACATGATACATATGGTACCGCGCAGCCTGGACGGCAGCTTCGACTGGGAGCGATTCCTCTGGCCGATCCGCAATCTGTTCTTCAGCAAGGCGCTGGGTATTGCGATCCCCATCATACTCGTCGTCGCGTGGCGGAACCGGCGGCGTATGGAGCCCTCCGACCGTATCGGAGTGCTGGCGTTTTGCGGTTTTTGGTGCTGGATTAGCTTCGGCTCGGAGGTTCCCTGGAAGTACGTACCGTTCGATCGGATGACGCGTTTCATGCACCCCGCGTTGTTCCTCATTGCCGGGATGTTCGCGGTCGGCGTCGCAGGTCGCCGGAGATCGTGGATGTCGATGGTCGCGGGTGCGACGGTCATCGCGATGTTCATGCTGAACCTGTTGTGCGGTGGAAGCTGGGGGCAGAACGCAAAGATTTCCCGCGAGCTATTGGCATACGCACGGGACCACCCGGGTCGGCGATTCGTGACGGACTACCATACGCTCAACGAAATGTACATTCTCAACGGCGTCGAGAGCGTACCGAACGTCGCCACGATCGACACGATTCCACGATCGCGGCTGCTCGACGGTTCCGCCGAGCGCGTGCCGCCTAGCGAAGCCGCACACTATGGTGCACTCTTGATCAACCCGCTGAACGTCGCGCGCACACCGGGCTTCGCGGTGTTCAGCGCGGAATACGGCGGTCGGACGGTGTTTGAAACCGAGCCGCGCTATCGACACATCTGCACCTTGCTACCGCCGCTGCGCGGGTTGCCGTGGGCGATCCGCAAACCGGGCGCCCGGGTGCTGGCGTTTGAGTCCGCTTCCTCGACCGTCGCCATGCGTGGCGAGTGATAATCCGCGGCTCCCGGATTCCTCAGTTGGAAAGGGAGGAAGTCGATCCAGCGGATTCCGCATGCCCCAACAGCGTTGATGACCCCGCCTTCGGCGCCGGGCGACGTCTGCCGGCGCTCGTTCAGCTCCCGTTCTTTTCGGTGAACGCGAAACACACACCGGCAACGTAACGCTCATAGTCTGATCACCCATAGGGTCAATGCTGACGCCGCTCCGTTGCCGGCAAGACACAATCACCTATTGAGTTCGAGTCCATCGGCTCAAGCCGTCGCCGAGCGGAAGAACGTGCATCTTCGACGTTGTCCGTGTGCTTGGTCGCCTGGCCGTGGACGGGCTGGTGAGACGGCCAAAGGTGACGTTCGCTGGGGACGAAGGACGCGTACAATCGCTCATACGCCCGAACGCACTCGGCGAAGTCAAACCGATCCACGCGCGCACGCGCGGCGGCGGCAAACGTCCGCCGTTTGTCCGGATCGCGCGCAAGAACGACGATTTCCGATGCGAGACGATCCACGTCGGCAGCGGCGACGATCCGCCCATCAACACCATCACGAAGCACCCGCGCATTGTCGCCAACGTCGGTCGCGATGATCGGCAACCCGGCGGCCATGGCCTCGAGCAACGCGTTGGACATGCCTTCCGAATGACTGGCGCAGACGTACATGTCGAACCCGGCAAGGACCGCCGGTACGTTGTCGATCTGACCGGCGAACCGCACGTGCTCGCCGAGCCGAAGCGCGAGAACCTGTTCGACCAATTCTCCACGGAGCAGTCCGTCGCCAACGATGAGCAGGTGCAATTGGGGCTGCGATCGGATCGCCGAGGCGAATGCACGGAGCAAGATCGCGTGTCCCTTGACGGGCGTGAGACTCCCGACGATGCCGACGACGATGTCCCCATGGCGGAACCCGAACGCGTTACGCGTCGCACTTCGCGATTGGTTGACGCGGCGTCCGAACACGCCTTTGTCGACGCCGTTAGGGATCACCGAGATGCGCGCGCCCGGTATGCCGGCCTCCGTTTCGAGTTGTTCGCGGCCGCTTTGCGACACGCAGGCAAACCGGGCACCCGCGCGCATCGCGAGTCGGGCCTTGCGTCGCTGGGAAGCGCCCAAGGGACCGGAATCCTGACAGCCGTGAAAACCGAGAATCAACCCAGTGCGCAAACCGGTCAGTCGCGCAAGGGTCGCATCGAACCAACAACCCGTATTGCGCGCGTGGATGAGGACTGCCTGATTTCGTCGCGCGATTCGTGCGAGGGCCAACCCCGCAAAGCGCCGAGGTCCGCGGGCGTTCATTGGAACGACGGCGGTGTGGTCGGGCACCGCCGCGGCCAACGGACCCGGCGCGCGCATCGTGACCACCACGTGCCGAAAGGCCGTCGGGTCGAAAGCGTTCAGCAGAGCGACGAGCATTCGCTCGGTGCCGCCGCATTCGAGCGAGTGAACGACGTGGAGGATGGTTGGTGGTGTCGGTTGCATGGGATCAATATGGAGCCGCGAGAGAGATTTCGCCGGCGGACAGGGGTTCGCTCAGCGGCTCCAGATGGGGTTCATTCTGGTGTACCTCCCCCAGCACGACTCGATAGAGGCACAATGGGAGTGCATGCACCCACCAGTACGACTCGCAATATAGCCGTTCGGTTCCGAGACCGGCCACGAAGTAGGTTGTGATCGAGACCAATAGTCCGTATACGAGATACCGCGTTTCCGCCGGCGCCTCGCACCGGTGCGCGAGCTTTGAGACACGGTACAAGTACCAAAGGGGCAGTGTGGTCAGCAGGATGATGAGGAAGACCCCGGGTATGCCAAACTCGACGGTGCACAGAATGACCGTATTGTGCGACGCGCGGCGGTAGAGCGCCTCGTCGTATACTCCGACGACTTTGGTGAATCTCCCCACACCGATACCGAGCGGGTGGTCGCGCAGGATCCTCGGTGTGACCTTCCAGATGTCGAGCCTGCGGCTCGTGGCTCCGTCGGTTTCGACTAGCCTTGGATCGATAAGCGTTGCGATACGCTCCCAGTAGTAATTGTCGGTCAGCGCAAACGTCCCGATTGCGGCGACCCCCAGCAAGAGTCGTAGTCGCAGCTTCTTGCCGCGCGGGACCATGACCAATGCGACCATCGTTCCGACGGCGATCCCGATGAACGCGCCGCGCGTACGGCAGAGGATGATTGCGTTGGCGGCGAAGGCGCCCGCAACCGTCGCCAGAACGCGCCACCGCCAATTGATCGCGATGATCGCCGACACGCCGATCAACGGGAGCATCGCGCTCATGTGGGCCGCGAGACCGGAAGTCGTGGCGAAATCCGGACCGCCAACCTCATTGAGACGTCCGTGGGCGTACTCGGCCGCAGGCGCCGTGTATGCGTCGTATCCGAGGGAGAGGCTTCCCACAACCAAAGCCCAGAGAAATATCCGGAAGTTGCGCCGCGTCGTGACGATGTGGCAGAAGATGATGACGAACAGCAGCATCTTCCAGAACTTGGCGAATACGAGCTCCGTGTACTCGTCCGTCACCTCGCCACGCAAGAGGTTGAGCGATCCGATGGTGACCATGGCAACGATGCACCATTCCCACGACGAAATGAACCGAACGGTCTTGATGTGGTCTCGTTTCCCGACGACCAGTCCAATCACGATGGCGAGAAACGCGACGAGCGCATAACGGATCTCCATTCCGGAGAGCGGAATCCCCCACCATTTCGACGGGGGGTCCGTCTGGTAGATCATGACGTACGTCACGACGCCCCAGATCGGATTGAACACCGACAGGAGACAGCCGACCCAGAACAGTCCGAAGAAGAGAATGGTCTTTAGAGGCCACATGCATTTTGCCGAAAGAAAAATCGCGCGCCGTACACCGGACCGTTGCCACGACTACGAATCCCGCGATCAACCGGGCAGGATCGACCGTGCACTGTTGCCGCGGCATCGTCCGTCTCATCCCACCCACCAAGCAATCGATCCGCACGACCGTATCGTCGCCACGGGCCGCACTCGACGCGCACCGATTCGCGCCGACTGTATCGATCTTATCGGTAGTACAATCCGCACACTGAACCGGGGCGCTCCACGAGAGGCGCTCGGGAGATTCACGAAGCCGGAAGGTCGAGGATGGGGATGGTTGGGTCTTGCCGAAGTGGGGGCTGCAAGTTCGCCCTGATCCGCGACGAACCGGTGAGATCAAGGCCCCTCCGAACCACAATCGAACCGACGGTGTGGTATCGCGGCACGCCGGCGCAGCCCGGCGTCACGACGACAACCTCAAGGTGAGTTCTCGTGCGAGATCCTCGACCCCCAGCCCCCCCAAGCGCAGGGCCGGATGAACCTCGGCGAGCGCTTCGGCAAGCCGCTCAGGCCCGTTGATCCAACAATAGTCGAGACGCTCGGCGAGCGCCCCGGCGTATTCGAGTTGATGATTATCGATTTTGAGGGGGTCCACGACGGCAACGAACGGCCGGTGCAGGTCGATGAGCTCCAAAAGGGATCCGACACCGGCGTGCGTGACGGTCACGTCCGCGGCGAGTAGCCGTTCATGCATGTCGCGTACGAATCTCGCGAACTCGATGTGCTTCGGCACGTAGCGCCCGACACCGATCTGCGCGAAGACATCGCCGGCAATGACACCGGTGGCGACGAGGTCATCGACCTTCTCGATCAGCGCGTCAAAGCGTTCCGTGCCGACCGTAATGAAGATCATATGCTTGAGCCCGCGAATCGTGCCCTCGAGTACTTCGTGACCAATTGGGGCCATTGGACGTACATATCAGTCGCGAGCCTGAGGTGGTATATGATCCGCCCGGACCTCGACAGCTTACTAATCCGGGTGATGGACTCTATGAAGACGCCGCGTTTGCCCCATAGTCTTGCGGCCGTGAGCAGCGGAATCGCGCTCGAATGGGCAACGCCGAGGATGGCGCACGGGTTGAGACGCCGTACGAGTATCGCGCTTTCGACAAAGGCGGCGAGGAAACGACCGATGTTGGTGACGTGCCGCCATGGATGCTGTCGCGTTTGCCCGAGACTGCGTAGCGGATACCGCCTACCGGCATGCGGCATGGGCAGTCTCTTTACGCTGTGGTTGCCGCAATAATGGGAGTAGGCATATGCAAACCGAAATCGCTCCGCCGGCATCCGTTCTATGATCCGATAGAGTTCGCGATGCCACCCCCCACCCGCCAGCGCCACCAGAATGAGCGCCCGCTCGTCTTGCGACTCGGGTCTTGTCGAGGTCGATAGGTCGGAATCGCGCTGGTGGTCGGTCATTGGGATACCGGTGTCTTGTTGGCCCGCTTGGAGTTGTCAATGGACG
The DNA here is from genome assembly GCA_022567365.1 of Planctomycetota bacterium. GTDB lineage: Bacteria > Planctomycetota > Phycisphaerae > UBA1845 > UBA1845 > JADFHG01. The sequence continues at coordinate 12,520 of JADFHG010000005.1, forward strand.
GTTGCATGGGTTGAGCAATCGGCACCGGACCGCGGAGTCCTTTCGCGGCCATCGACCGGGCGCCGACATCGACCTCGCCTAGGTTCCGCTCGAGTGCCCACTCGCGGATCAACCCGCAGATCAAGGTCACACGTCCGGGCTGAAGTTCGGGATACATCGGCAACGAGAGGATTCGTTCGGTCGAGCGTTGCGTGTGTATGAGGCGTTTGGGAACGACGCACGAGCGTCCGAAGGCGATTTGTTCATGGATCGGCTTCGGGTAGTGAATCGCGGTCGAAACGCCCCGCGCGGACAGATACGAGGCGAGGTCGTCGCGATCGGCGGTGCGGATCACGAAATGGTGATATACGTGCTCCACATCGTCTCGCTCGATCGGCAGTCCAACGCCGGAACCGTTGAGTTCGTTACAGTATTGCTCCGCGAGACGCCGCCGAAGGGCGTTCCAATCGTCGAGGTGCCGCAGCTTGACCCTGAGAATGGCCGCCTGGATTTCGTCGAGACGGGTGTTGTAGCCGCGCATCGTATGGTGGTCACGAACGGTTGCGCCGTAGTTTCTCGCCTCGCGGCACCATCGCGCCAGTTCGTCGTCGTTGGTGACGATGGCCCCGCCGTCGCCCATCGCGCCCAGGTTCTTGCTTGGATAGAAACTGAACGCAGAGGCGTCGCCGAGGCTCCCGCACCGTTTGCCGCGGTAGCGTCCGCCGTGTGCCTGGCACGCATCCTCCAGGACGATGAGGCCGTGTTCGTCGGCGATCGTTTGAATGGAATCCATGTCCGCCGGATGACCGTGGAGATGCACGGGTATGATCGCTTTCGTCTTCGCGGTGACGGCGGCGGATACTTGCTCCGGTGAGATCGTGTATGTATCCGGATTATGATCCACGAGCACCGGCACGGCGCCGACGTGGCGGACTGCGAAAGCGGTTGCAATAAACGTGCTCGCCGTCGTAATGACCTCGTCACCTGCGCCGACTCCCGCGGCCCGCAGAATGAGCGTTAGCGCGTCGAGTCCGCAGCCGACACCGATGCAGTGTTTTGCCTCGCAATACGCCGCGAACTCGCGCTCGAACGCGGAAACTTCGTTTCCTAGAATGAAATCACCCCGCCTGATGACGGCGTCGATCGCCGGACGGATCTCGTGAGCCAGGTTCTGATGTTGAGCGTTCAGGTTGACTAATGGAATCATGTTCTTCCGCCGAAATGGGTCTGTTGTTGGTCGACTACCGATCCCAATAGACGTACGGCGACCGTCGTGGCACATTGCCTGTGCGACGTCTTCTGCGCCGTCGAGACGATTCGACCGTGATCGCCGGCCATGGCGCGCCCAATCGCGTCGCCGGACTCCGATGCAACTCGTGCGCCGCACTCATCGCACAGCCTTGTTATCGGGCGCCCATTGGCGCGGCTTGAGCACGGTGCTTCGCCGAGCGACTCCAGTGATCTCGCCTTTGCCATGCGGTGGCGCCGGCACGGACCCCGTTTCGACAGCGCGCCTCGTTACACCGCAATCGCGCTACGGCACTGCGGTTGACGGACTGCGGCGGATGACAGAAGGGGGTTTGGCAGTCCTGTTGAAGAAGTAGCGGGCGCTCCACGTGGCGGCTGCGGAAGGCCCAAGAAAGTGGGCCGACAGCGGCTGAATCATCGGTCGTTGAGTTCATTTTCGCAGACCAAGACCGAGTAGGAAGATGGGTCGGATGATGCTCCACCACCCCGTCAAGGGACGCATCTTCGTGTAGACCATGCGTTTCGCAGGATAGACCTTCGAGACGGGGACTTCGCATACGCGATAGCCGAGTCGGACCGTCTTGAAGAGCAGGTACGGTTCCAGCTCATATCGATCGAGCCAGTCTTGCTGGAGGTCGATCCGGGGATCCTCGAGGACTTCGCGCCGAATCGCGCGGAACCCGTTCGTCGTGTCAGTCATTTTCTTACCGGTGAACCAGGAGAACAGCGTCGGGTGGATGAATTGAGTCGCAATCCGCCGGTAGAACGGCGTATTCTCCCATCGAGCGTCCGGCAGATAGCGGGATCCCTGAACCAAGTCCGCCTCACCCTGGAGGATCGGCTCCAGCAACCGCGGGATCTCCTCGGGACGGTCCTTGTCGTTGCCGGCCATGAAGACCAGGATGTCGTAGTCATGGTCGAGCGCGTAACGGATCGCGGTCCGCACACACGCCCCGGCGCCGCGGCGCCGTCTATGCCGAATGGTCCGACAGCCCCGTTTCTCAATGAGCGCCGTCGTGCCGTCGGTCGATGCATCGTCCACGAGCAAGAGTTCCGTTCCGCCGTCGATGCAGTCGCTGAGACGATCGAACACATGACCGAGTTTGGAAGCCTCATTGTACGCGCAGACGACTACGAGGATTCTCGCGTTGCGTCGGCACCGCGCGAGGGGCGCGGAACGTTGAATGGGTTCAGCCAGCGTGCTCATCGTCATCCGGGGTCAACCTCACCATCGGTCCCTTAGATGATGGGACAGTACGTCTTGGTGGACAATGTCGCGAGAGCACAGGATGCCGCGGCGCGCGATCGAGTATGTGGGTCTTCGCATTCGGCTCGGGTGACCGTAGTGGCAACTGATTCAGACAGAACTCGGGTGGAGCGTCCTTGAGGTATTTGGCCGCCGGTCCGGACACGACGGTTGCATCGGGCACGTCCTTTGTGACGGTTGCACCCGCGCCAACAACAGCATCGATCCCGATGATGACGCCCGGAAGGATCGTGGCATTGCACCCGATTCGCGCGCCGCGGCGGATGCGCGGTCCGATCAGCTCGGCGGAGCCGTCGCGATCGAGTTGCTTGTCGTTCATCGTGCACACTTCACCCCCGATGAACACATCTGATTCGATGATCATGTTGCCGGTCAGGTGAGTTCCGGTCTGGATCTTGGTCCGCTCGCCGATCACGGTGTCGTACTCGACCAACACGCCGCGTCCGACGATTGCCTGTTTCCGCACCACCGTCCGTTCGCGTATGGAGGCCAGGTCGGCCACCATCACGGCGTCTTCCAGCACGACCCCCGCGTACAGCACGACGTGGCTGCCGATGATGCATTCGGCGCCGATTTGAATCGGTTCACAATGGTCGACTTTGCGTGTGCTGATCGTCGAGGAAATCGGTTGCCGCCCGATGACCGCGTGATCCTGGATGTTCGTCCGATCGCCGATCCGGGCACCCGGATGAATGATGACATTGTGCCCAATGAAGACGTCATCGCCGAGGACGGCGCGCGCGGAGATCGTCACGAAGTTGCCGATGCGGCAACGGCGCCCCACCACGGCCGAATCGTCAATCGCCGTATTCATTTTCGCATTCCCAAGCCGAGTAGGAAGACCGGTCGGACGATGCTCCACCATCCCGTGAACGAACGCATCTTGGTGTAGCCCAGTTTCTTGTGTGGGTAGATCTTGGAAACCGGCGCCTCGCGCACGCCATGACCCAAGCGAACCGCCTTGTACAGAAGATACGGTTCGAGTTCGTAGTGACTCAGCCACGATTGCTCGATGTCAATTCGGGAATCGTCGAAAAGCGAGAGGGCGATCGCTCGAAACCCGTTGGTGCTGTCGGTGAAGCGTTGGCGCGCCGCGAGTGTCATCAACCAAGGGTGGACGAAACGCGTGGCGATCGTTCGATAGAAAGGCATCCTCCCGGATCGCCCCTGTGGCATGTACCGCGATCCTTGCACAATCTTGTATTGTCCGTTCCGGATCGGCGCGAGCAGGCGCGGGATTTGGTCAGGCCGGTCTTTGTCGTTGCCCGCGCACATGACGATCACGTCGTAGTCGTGTTGCCGTGCATACCGGATCGCGCGGCACATTGCGGCCCCGATTCCGTCGTTTCGGGCGTTTCGAAGAACCTTGAACCCGCGCTGCTCGGCGTCTTCGATACTGCCGTCGGTCGAACCGTCGTCCACGACGATCACGTCATAGTCGCGGTCGTCAGGAAATCGCCCGAGCGTCCTTCGGAGCTTGGCGCCTTCGTCAAACGCGAAAACGGCCGTAAGCACTTTCCAGACACCATCGCCGCGACTCCGGCGCTGCTCGGTTTCTGCGTTTCGCGCGTTCAGTGTTTTTTCTTCCGAAGTACGAACAGCACCTGGTGACTGCATGCCTCGAAGTCCGGAATCTTTCGTGCGATGCGGGCGGCAAGCTCGTTGAACGGCGCGTCGAACGCCGGTTCGTCCGGTTGAACGAGCAGCGGGTGCACGACTTTAGACAGGAATCCGTACATACCGAAGCGCACAACATCGACGACTTCGAATACCCCCGCGATCGCGTCTCGAAAAGACGTTTCGTCCAAGTACGTGTTGTGCCAATGAACCTTGAGCTTGTCCAGACCGAACATCTCACGAAACATGTTCACCCGGTCGTGTCCGTCCTGCGTGACTTCGGCCAGCAGAAAGAGCCCGCCGCCTTGGAGGACGCGCCCCGCTTCCCGGGCCGCATCGATTTGCTGCGCGGGATTCGGGATGTTGATGAGGCACCGTTGCATAATCACCTTGGAAAAGCGTTCATCCTCAAATGGTAGACGGCGGGCGTCCTCGACCTGGAAAGTGACCTTCGCCGACAGGGACGCATTTCCCGACGCCGCGCGTTCTTCGGCCGCACTGATCATGTTGGGCGCGTAGTCGATGCCCACCACGCGTTTCGCTTGTGAAGCGTATCGCATCGTCGTCAGTCCGTTGCCACACCCGATGTCGAGCACGGTATCATCCGATTCGATCATGCGCAAGATCGCATCGGTCTCGAGGTTGCGATAGTGTTGGTCGCGGATGGTGGCACCGGGATCGGTTCCCATATCGGCGCCTTTCCGCTGCCAATAATCATATACAACCTTATCGGTCAGGCGCGGCGTTGCCAGAGCTGTCATTGAATTCTCCGTTCAGTGCGCCGAAACCGGCACGTGTGATTCGCAATCCACCGGACACATGCGCCCGCCGTCGGCCATTGACGCAATCGCCGCCTCAACCACCGCCAGGACGTTCGCCGCTTCCGTACCGCCGCTTCGACAGGGCGCAAGATTCTCAACGCTATCGAGAAACGCCTCCGCCTGATTGACAAGCGGCTCGACCCGCCTGATGTTCGGCACGCTGACGCCCGCACTGCGCAGCAGGCACTGAAACTGCCCGAAGGAATCGTAGGACGGCGGGGCGTCGAGCCCCTTATCGTACACGCGTACGGTGTCCATCGGGTCGACGTCGTCCCAATGGGCCATCTTCGCGTCGGCGACCACGGTCAACGTTCGCACCTTGCGCGGGTTGAGCCAACTGACGTGGACATGACCGAGCACCCCGTCGCCGTATCGCAGCGTCACGAAGCAGACGTCCTCGATCTCGGGCTGCGTGATGCAACTGCCCACGGCCGAGACCGAAACCGGCTGCGCTCCCGTCAGGTAATTGAAGATGCTGATGTCATGCGTGCCCAGATCGTACAGGGCGTTGACGTCCGGGCGGATGGGACCCAGATTGGTGCGGACCGCGTCCAGATACCGCACCTTGCCCAGCGTCCCGTCGGTGATAAGCTCGTGGAGCTTCATGATCCCGTCGTTGAACAGGAACACGTGCCCGACCATGAGCACCAGGCGACGCGCTTCGGCCAATGATCCGAGCGCGCGTGCTTCGGCGCTCGTGGTACACAATGGTTTTTCCACGAGCACGTGCTTGCCCACCTCGAGCACGTCGCGTGCGATGTGTGCATGGGAGGGCGTCGGAGTCGCGACGACCACTGCGTCGATGGCGTCATCGTCCAGAATCCGCCGGTAGTCCGATTCGCACCGCACCATCGGGTATAGCGATTCCACGTGCGCACGTCGGCCCGGGTTCAGATCCGCGCACGCGATGACTTGCGAGCGCTCGATCTGTGAGAATACGCGAATGTGATTCGGACCCCAATGACCGCAGCCAATCACACCGATTCCGATCAAGTTCCGTGCCACACTCATGGTCCGATCATTTCCTTGTCCACGATCCCTCGGAAACGCCACACCGGTAATATCGGAACCGCTACGCAGGTCCTCCAGTTTGGACACGCCGTGCTAAGAGTGCGTCCCAAAAGCCCCTCCCTCACGGTCGGGGTTCGGAAAGAACGGGGGTTCCCGCCGGTTTTAGGACGCACTCTAAAGACGTACACAACTGCGACCGATAACTCACACATGGACGGGATGGCTGCGCGATCATCAGACGGAACCGGGTCCGGATACCGATCAACCTCGACGGTTACAACGGTGGAGGGCGACGCACAGACTGGCTCGCTGCGGTGGATTCCCTGGTGTGCGGTGATCGTGCTTGGCGCGATCACGCTCGTGACGCACCTCGGTTTGCTGGGCTACGGAAGTCTACCTCACGAGGAGGCATGGCGCGCGACGTGGACGTACGATCTTACGCTCGAGCGGGCGCGGCGATTTCCACCTCTTTGGGGATGCACATATTGGCTTTGGCAACATGCCTTCGGACGAAGCGAGTTCGTACTGCGGCTGCCGACCGCGCTTGCCGGGCTTGCTTGCGTGGGATTGCTGTACCGGTTCACGGTCCGTCGGATCGGTTTCTGGCCGGCGGTGCTGGTTGCCGCCGTCGCGGCGGCGCATCCAGCGCTCCTAGTCCATTCGAGGACGATGAAGGTGTTCGGCATCGATGCGCTGATGACGACGGTGCTCATCGGGGTGGGGTTGTCGGCATTTCGAAATCCGACGTCGCGCCGTTTGTATGCGTTCCTCGTCGCCGGTGTCGCCGGGATGGCGTTTACATTCGCGTCGGTCTTCGTAACCGCCGCCTGGATCCCGTTAATTGCATGGGCATGCGTTAAACATCGGGATTCCACC
>JADFHG010000377.1 GCA_022567365.1 Planctomycetota bacterium
GTGGCGTACGCTGCCCTACCCGGGAGCGTCGCGCTCGCGATCGAACCCGCCGGCTCGAGGTTGGCGCGAGTGCCTACTTGTAGTGCTGCGCCAACGCGTCGATCGCGCCTTCGAGCGCGGTGACGGCGGCTGGATCCACCTGCTGCTTCGTCTTCATCGCGGCAACCATGACCGCGTGGTGGTCGGCGAGCTTCGCAAGGTACGCATCGTATCCAGCCGCACCGGTGGCGACGGGTTTCACCTTTTGCGTCAGGAAATACTGCGACACGACCTCGATAATGTGGGACGCGTGCAGCTCCTTCGTGTTGATCCATCGGACCCCCTGGTTGATCGCCAGCGCGCCGTGGCCGCCGGCCATATCGGCGATTTGCTTCGTGGCCTTGGCGATCGTAGCGGTGTCCTCCCTGAGGCGCGCGATCCGTGCCGCGTCATCGTAGATTCCGCAGGGCACCTGACAGTGGGCCTCACTTGTGGCCGGGCTCGCCGACCAAAGCACGACCGACGCCAGTCCCACCAATCCCACAACCGTCAATCCGGCAAAACAGTAATTCCGCATGGTAACCACCTTTTCTTTGTATCGATGTTCGTTCACTTCAAGACACCACGCCGGGGCCGTAGGCTTGGAACTCGTCCGAGGCTCCCGGTTCCGAATTTTTCCGCTCCGGTGTGCGATCATATAACAATCGCCCGATCCGGCCAGCCGTCCCGTGTGCGGGCGCCGTCTTGCCCGCGGACCGTCAATGACCGAGCGGAACGTCGGTCTCACAAGAACGTTGCCTTGGCTCATTAACACCCTGTTGAAAAAGACCGGCTGTCCGTGTGGTACCGGCACCCGCAGGCGGGCGGTCTACATTTCGTCGTGCAGCGTATCCGGTTTAGGCGGGGCGATCGGGTCGAGCTTGTCCGGATCGATGTCGAGCTTCTTCATCGCGTCGGCCAAACGTGCTTTGGGAAACCGGTCAGTCTCGCTGAGCACCTTCAGCGCCGCGAGCGTTGTATACCGTGCATCGATTTCGAAGTAATCGCGAAGTTGCGATCGCGCCTCGCTGCGCCCGAAGCCGTCCGTGCCGAGGGGAAGGAACGGTCCCGGAAGCCAACGGGCGATTTGATCGGGCACGCTCTTCATGTAATCGCTGGTCGCGACGACCGGGTACGGTTGCCCGGACAATATGCGCGTGATGTATGGCACCCTCGGCGGCTTGGCCGGGTGCAGCAGATTCCACCGCTCACATGCCAGCGCCTCGCGGCGAAGCTGCGAATAACTCGTCACGCTCCATACGTCCGCGGCGACGTCGAACTGCTCGTCGAGAGTCTTCTGTGCCTTGATCGCTTCGCGGATGATGGACCCACTGCCGAACAGATGCACGCGCGGTCTGCCGTCGGTTTTGCCGGCGTCGCGGAGTTTGTAGATTCCCTCGAGCACGCCCTCCTCGACGCCGTCGGGCATCGGAGGCTGCACGTATGGTTCGTTGCTCACGGTCAGGTAGTAGAACACCGGCTCGCGCAGTTCGTACATCCGTCGGATCCCGTCGCGCACGATGATTGCGATCTCGTAGGCATACGCCGGGTCATACGAGATAAGGCTGGGCACGGTGCTCGCGAGTACGTGGCTGTGTCCGTCCTGGTGTTGCAGGCCTTCGCCGGCGAGCGTCGTGCGCCCGGCGGTACATCCGATCAGAAAGCCGCGGCATCGCGCATCAGCGCACGCCCACGCGCTGTCGCCGATCCGCTGAAATCCGAACATCGAGTAAAACAGATAAAACGGGATCGTGTTGATCCCGAACGTGACGTTGGCCGTGCCTGCGGCGGTGAAGGAGGCCATCGACCCGGCTTCGGTGATGCCCTCCTCGAGGATTTGCCCGTCGCGACTCTCGCGATAATACATGAGCAGGTGCGAATCGACCGGCTCGTACTTCTGTCCCGCGTGGGCGTAGATTCCGTATTTTCTGAACAGGGCGTCCATGCCGAACGTCCGCGCCTCGTCGGGCACGATCGGGACAATGAGCTTGCCGATATCCTTGTCGTCCATGAGGCGCGCGATCAACCGAACAACCGCCATGGTCGTGGCCGCTTCGCGATCACCCGTGCCCTTTAGAAACTCTTCAAAGACGCTGATCGACGGTGTCGCCAACGGTGCGGCGCGGACGCGGCGTTTGGGTACGAATCCACCAAGCGCCTCGCGACGGTCGATGAGATAGCGAAACTCCTCGCTGTCTTTCGACGGTCGATAGAAGGGCGTTTCTTCGAGTTCGTCGTCGCGGATGGGTATGTCGAAGCGATCGCGAAAATGCTTCAGCTCTTCCAGGTTGAGCTTCTTCTGCTGATGGGTGATGTTGCGACCTTCACCGGCCTCGCCGAGACCGTACCCCTTGATCGTTCGTGCGAGAATGACGGTCGGACTGCCCTTGTGGTCGACGGCCGCCTGATACGCGGCGCATACTTTTTCCGGGTCGTGTCCGCCGAGTCGCAGCTTCTGAATCTGCTCGTCGGTCAGATGTTCGACGAGCTCGAGCAACCGGGGATTCTTTCCGAAGAAATGCTCGCGGGAATATGCGCCGGATTCGACGGTGTATTTTTGCCATTCTCCGTCGATCGTCTCGTTCATCCGGTCGACGAGCACGCCTTCCGTATCCGCGGAAAACAGCGGATCCCAATCGTTGCCCCAGATGACCTTGATGACGTTCCAGCCCGCGCCGCGAAACGCGGCTTCGAGCTCCTGGATGATGTTGCCGTTGCCGCGCACCGGACCGTCGAGTCGCTGGAGGTTGCAGTTGACCACGAAGATCAGGTTGTCGAGTTCCTCGCGCGAGGCAAGCGTGATTGCCCCGAGGCTCTCGGGCTCGTCCATCTCTCCATCGCCCAGAAACGCCCACACATGCGACCGCGACGTGTCCGCAAGGCCGCGATCGAGAAGATACTCGTTGAAGCGGGCCTGGTAGATCGCCGTGATCGCCGCGAGGCCCATCGAGACCGTGGGGAACTCCCAGAAGTCGGGCATGAGCCATGGATGCGGGTATGACGAGAGACCGCCGCCGCTTGCGAGCTCACGGCGGAAGTTGCGGAGTTGATCGGCGCTGATGCGGCGTTCAAGATAGGCGCGGGCGTATATGCCGGGCGCGCTGTGGCCCTGGAAGAAAATCTGATCGCCGACCTGATTCGGCGCGTTGCCACGGAAGAAATGATTGAATCCGACTTGCAGGAGCGTCGCGTTCGACGCGAAGGTCGAAATGTGTCCGCCGATGCCGTGGGAACGGCGGTTGGCGCGAACGACCATGGCCATTGCGTTCCACCGCATGATGCTCTTGAGGCGCCGTTCGATGGTCCGATCGCCGGGATAGTCCTGCTGATCGTCAACGTGTATCGTGTTGACGTAGGGGGTGTTCGCCGTGAACGGGAGCGCGATGTTGTTGCGCTTACCCCACTCGATGAGCTTTCCCAGCAGGAACCGTGCACGCTGTCGCCCCGCCGTCTGCGCGACGGACTCGAGCGACGCGAGCCATTCCTCGGTTTCGGTGTGATCGATGTCTTGCATTGTTGTCATGGTCATGTAGGGAGCATATCGCGCCCTTGCGAAACTTGCCACCGAACTCGAGAGCGCGCTCACAGCGCGGTTGTTCCGTGTTGGATGGGTGCCATGGGCAGATTCGTTTGCCCGTGCGCGGCGGGGTCCGTCGGACACGGGCAAGCTACCGCTTGCCAACGGCACCCATCATTCGCGGTGTAACAGAGCACCGGTACGGACGTTCGCGCGGGCTTCAGGCGCTTCAAGCCCGCGGCTCGGTGGAGGAGGAACATCCGCTCAGGCTGAAGGATGCGGTGGGAAGAGCGAGCGGAATACGCTTGCGAATCGACCGGTTATCGGTCATAATACCGTCCAGCGGTTCAGATTCGAAGCAGGTCAGTTGGCGGTTCATCAGTGGCGTTGTGGGTTTTTGGGGGTACTCGGTAGCCATACGTTTTTCTTGAGGAGAGTTAGCATGCATTCCCGGATGCTCGTGGCTTGTTTCAGGGGAAGGACAAGCTGTACGGCGGTTGCGATTGCGGCCTTTTGGCCTATCACTGTTCTCGCGGAAGGCGGTTGGGTCAACTTCCATGACGAGACCTCGACCCGCCTGATTGCGTCGGACCCTTCACTCGGATTGAACGATACCGAGGAGAAGGACTTCGCAATCGGGGACGTCGATCACGACGGCGACGATGACCTTGTCGTCGTTCGCAAGCAGATCGGCAACTCGCCCGGCAAACGGGTCAACGTGCTGTTCTTGAACGAGAACGGCGTATTGACCGACCGCACG
>JADFHG010000378.1 GCA_022567365.1 Planctomycetota bacterium
CGAGAGGGTGAAGCCGACCGAGAAGGGAGCCCGAACGCCTCGCGAAGGCCCGTGTATCAGGTCGACTGGCAGCAGGCGTATGGCGTTGGCCAAGGAAGGGCAAGCGGAGGCTTGGAGCGAACACGACGGATAGAGGCGCGGATCGTTGGAGTCAACGGACGACGTTTGTGGGGTTCGATTGGGCCGGTGACCATCACGACGCGGTGGTCGTCGATCCTCACGGCAAGGTGGTGGACGAGTTTCGCTTTGACGATACTGCCGCAGGGGGGCAGTTGCTGATCAAGAAGATGCGCGAGCATCCTGATCCGGCGGTGGCTGAAGACCCTCTGGAAGATGGGGCAGACGAAAAAGCGGCATGATGCCGAGCATCACGAGCGCAACCGGATCAAACAAAGCAGCTGGGTCATCGGTCTGACGTCCCCCCAAGCGCGTCATTCACAGTGGCCGACACGCGACCGGCGAGAGCGATCAACTGCCTATGAAATGTCTCGAGGGGCCTGTGAATGAAAAGGCAAAAAAACCCTTGCGAACAGAGAGAACATCTCCCGTCGACCCACAGGTTCAAGGTTGACGGAACGCTATTGGCCAGATGACGCAAGGTTGCGTCATCCGAGGCACTCCACAGAATCACAACCGTACACTTCCACTATGTTCCTAGCGTGATGACGAGCTTGCCGTCTCTTACGGTAAAGCTTTTCAGAACCAGGCTGGCGGCGAATTGTCTCATGTCGGTTCGGTCGAGCGTATACACGGGCGTGCGGCTGATTCTCGCGTGGACCAGCTCCGTTGCCATGTCGCTGACGCGATCGACGTACTTGACGGGGACGCCCTGCACAACCAACTGGTCGATCGTGGGTTCGTCCAAATAGAACGAGTAGTCGTCCGGGTTGTAACGAAGACCCGCGGTTATGGTCCCCCTCCCACCGAGCCGCTTTGTTTGTCCGGCTAAGCCAACGTTGACCAACGCCTTCACTCCGAATGCCACGCGGTCGGCACCTTCCACCAGGTTTACCTTCGGTTCCGACAAGGTAACGACCAAGGCCGGGAAGTAGCGCTTCTCGGCCGGGAAGCGGGCGTCGAGCATCTCCTGGATTTGCCCTTCAGTAAGCTCGATGACATAGGTTCGACCCGTCAAGACGTACGCCGCGGCCGCAACGAGGAGCAGCAGCGAGATACCGACGAACGCGGTGATGCCCCCCCACGGACGACCGTCAACGTCGCCGCGATTGCTGATGACGTCTGAATCGATCATGGAATGCCATTACTCCTTTCGCAGCTTCCCCGGCGCACGCAACCCTAACAGCCTGTTGAAAAAGTCGGTCCCACAAAATATCCTGTTTTTCAACAGGCTGCTAAAGGAGGCCGGGCGCGTCGGCAAGCGGCAGACGTCGGTTGCCGGATCGTCGCACATCGCGAACGATCCAAGGGCGAAGCGCGCGACGTGGCCAGTAACGCCAATGTCCGCTGTGGCTAGTGTGCCGCCACCCCAGAATGCTCGGGTTGGCGTTGCGCCACAGGCAGAGCATAGTCCGCTCCCTCACGGTCGCGGTTCGGATTTGGGTCGCCACCCAACCCGCAAGTTTATGCGATGGCAGCCGGATCCCGCATCATGGTCGACAGACGATCGTGACCACCGTGACGTCGTCCTCGCGGCTGCGCCCGCCGCGATATTCGATCAGCGCGTCCTTGACGGCACGGGTAATCTCCGCGGCCGATTTGCCGGCGTGTGTGCGAATTAGGGCGCGTAGCGCGTCCTTGCCGAAGGCCTCGCCGGCGGGGTTGCGCGTTTCCCAAACGCCGTCGGTCCCGATCAGGATGACCAGACCATCGGCAAGGGTGGTCGGGCCGTGCGCCGAATATCGCCAATCCGCTTCCACACCAAGCGGGATGTCGCTTCCGCCAAGCTCGGCGAAGGTGTCGGTCGACGGATCGTAGGTGATGGCCGGGTCGTGTCCGGCGGTAACCCAGCGCGCCGTTCGCAGCTTCGTGTCGAAGAGCATGTAGAAGAAGGTCATGAACTGCCCGGAAGTGATGTCGTTGGACAGATGCCTGTTGACGGTTCCGACGACCCGCGCCAGATCGCCCGCGTGGTCCAATTGCGCGCGGAGAAGCGCGCGAGCGGTCGTCATCAGCAGGGCGGCGGCGATGCCATGCCCCGTCACGTCTCCGACGACAACGACGAAACCATGGGGCGCAACCTTCGAGACGTCGAAGAAGTCGTAATAGTCGCCGCCGGTCTCGTCGCAATAGTCGCTCGCGCCGGCGATGTCGAGCCCGTCGACTTCGGGTGCGGTGGTGGGTAACAGGTTTTGCTGCACCTCCATGGCGAGCGCTAGCGACTGCTTCACGTTCATGTGTTCCCGCAGTTTCGGAATCATCGTGTTGAACGTGTGTCCGAGCGCGCCGATTTCGTCGCGGCTGAAGACCGGTACTTTTGCGTCGAGCTGCCCATGCGCGATCCGCTTGGCCGCCCAAGCAAGGCGGCGGAGCGGCCTGGTGACGGTCCTCGAGCTGACGAAGGCGATGGCCACGACGATGAAGACGACCGCGAGGGCGATGATGCCCATGGTCCGCATCTGAAGCTCGGTGCGGTCCAAAACGGTTTGCTCGAGCGCGATGGCGTGGGCGACAATGTCATCGTATGGCACGATCAGCACGAGGAAACCGCCGCCCTCATACGCGGATGCGTAGGCCCAGAGGGAGTCCCTATCGTTGTAGGGCATTTTTCGGACGCCGGACTTGCGGACCTCCATATCCCGAATCATTTTCTCGAATGCCGGTCGGTCGCTCGACTCGAGCCACTCCAACTTGATCGCCATGTCCCATTGGCGACTCGTCTCGTGATAGCCCTGCTGCGCGATGATTTCCGCGCCCAATAGGGCCGGCAAGGGTGGGCCATCGACCACGCCGGCGGGCGCATCGCCCCCGCTCGAGCCGAGTTTCTCCCGCAGTTTGAGCCGTACCAGCAGTGACTCGGCGTCCGGCGACCACGTCGCCGGGAGTTTAACCACTGCAAGAAGATCGCTAAGCGTCAGGTCGATCGCCGTGGCGCCGGCGATCGAACCGTCGGGGTGATGGACCGGCATCGACGCCGTCACCACGATTCGATTGGTCGGCGCATCGACGCTCGGCGGGTTCCACGTGACGCCCTCGCGCGAGGTCGCCGTCTCGTACCACGGGCGACGACGGGGGTCGTAATCCGCGGGATAGCCGCCGTGACCCGGATACGAAGCGTGCAAGCCGCTCGCCAGACTCGCATACTGCCAGATGATCGATTCCTTTCGCGCCTCATAGAGGAAGCGAAACGTGGGCAGCATCCGCGCGAGGCGGGCGACGTCCTCCCGGTGTGCATCCCGGTCGACGCCCGTGGGACAAAGAAGCACCTGCTCCTCGATCGACACGGTGATCGGTTCCGGCGTGCCGCCTTCGCGTTCGCGAAAGTGCATCTCCGTTTCTTTCAGGTCCGCGGGCGCGGCCGCCCCGCCACGATCGTAATCTTCCGCCCAATAAACCCGACCCACGGGCGGTGGGGGCTCGGCCAGAAACCGCTCGACCTCGCGCGCCTGAGTCTTGATCGTCAGCTCCATGGCGTCGCGCTCGCGTTGCAGGATCGTCGCATAGTCCTCGACGGCTTGGAGCAACTGACTTCGCGTGAGATCCGTGACCGCTTCGCGCGATTGGCGAGCCAGGTCGTTGCCCAATCGCCGCGTCGCGTTGCCGTTGACCAGGCTCACCACCATCAGCGGAACGAGCACCATGACCAGCAATAGGATCAAAAGCTTCCAACGGATGCTCATGGGTCCACCAATTCGGAAATACGCGACGCTGTGACGCGGGCGATGCCCTATCAACAACGCTGATCGCACCGGCAGGGCATATGCTTCCGCCGGTCTTCGGCCTCGATCGGCGTCCACGCGAATGCGACATACCGATCTTCGGGCAGTGTACGCTGTCTTTCGCGCGGCGTGAAACGGAGCCACTTGGGCACTCGCCGCATGGGATCTTGCCGAATCTTACTATTCTGCGGTCATGGCGGGTATCGATCCCGGCGTTTTACGTAGAGATCACCCGTGCCCCAGACAATGCCGGTCCCCAATGGCCCCACGCACCCTACCGGTTTCTCGCGATCCGAGTAGGCGGATTTGCCACCCGTATCGTGATCCACCCTAGCCCGCATATTGCATCGGCTTTTTGTTCTTTCGGCATAGAAATGGCCTCCCGGTCTTGTATGATAGGGTTTTCGACGACTCAATCATCCAAGGCAAGGAGGCCAGATCGTGACAGAGTGTACA
>JADFHG010000379.1 GCA_022567365.1 Planctomycetota bacterium
GAGAAAACAATGAAACCGCTGCGCGACTCATGCGTCAAAGACTCAGTGGACCGCGCGCGGGCCGGCAAGCTGCGCAAGAGGATACGGGATTCCTATTTCATGAGAGACGCTCAAATGTACCACAGGATCGTACTATCGACCATGGGGCTCGCGTCCGTAGCGGCGCTCTTGGTTAGCGCTGCACGCCCGAGCCCAGCCATGTCGGCGAAGGCCACGACCATTAGGGATGTACGCGCAAAGATCGCCGGGCGCGCCGGCAAGTCGGCTGGCCGGGACGGCGATGGAACACTTCAACAAGGCGCCTGCGGGTGCGCCGCAAGCAACCACCGAATTGCCTGCCTGCCCGACGGAGAAATCGAACGCCTCATCGCACGTTTCGCACTTGAACCGATGAGCGAGGAGAGCATCGCGTTGGAGACGCTTCTTTTTCACGCAGCCCGCGCGCGGGGCGTCGTCGAGCGCCGTGGGGCATCGCTGCTCGACAAGGAGCGACTCGACTTTCTTCGGAAGGAGCTGAGCAGGACACACGCGCGATTGTCGGGGAGGATCGTCGATGAGCACGGCGTTGTCCGAGCCAGATTCGGTCCCGTCGATGTCCCGCTCGGCGAGAAACGTCATACCCGAGGCACGGACACGTTGACGCTCGGGTCGATGGAAATGAACGGCACCGTTCGCCGCGTCGGTCTCCATCACCTCTGGACCCGGCAATGAGTGGAGGCGCCGCACTTTGCGGCCGGACCGTGGTTCACGGTGATACGAAGCGGCGATGATTGGCAAACGCTGGATACGATATGGCTGAGCGACGGTCGCACAAACGAAAAGGCCGAGGTGCAAATCCGCCTCGAGCTCGGGGAGATCAAACATGTCACGCAATAGCATTCGCAACAAACGGACCCATGCGCACGCCTCTAGAACCGTGTTTCGCGAGTTTCGCGAATACCCGAGCCGCATGCTTCAGCTTGCGCGATCCTGGGAGTTCAGATTACGGTCACTAACATTCGTAACATCGCGCGGGCTGAAGCCCGCGGCTCGGAAGACAGAGGTGGGAGTGGCACTTTCCGCGATTTGGTTGTTGGCGATCTCCACGTCGGTCTCGGCCGATCCCTGCGGGATGGTCTCGCCGATCTACCTGGGTCCCGGACCGGCGATCACCCGGATCGGAGTGCAGAAGACGTACGTGTTTTACAAAGACGGCGTCGAGACGTTCGTCATCCGGCCGGGGTTTTCGGGCAAGGTTGACGAGTTCGGCATGCTGATCCCCTTCCCGACACCGCCGGAGATTCGCAAGATGCCCGACGACATCTTCGCGCACATTGCCGCGGCCGTCGATCCGCCGGAGGTGGTCGTCGATCTGCGGTGGGAGCGTGGCATCGCCCTGTTTAGCCGTTCCGAGGGGCGGGCGGCTGACGAGGTGGCGAAAGATGGGCTAGGCTTCACCGAAGTCCGTGTATTGCGCCAGGAAGCCGTCGGCATGTACGAAATCGCCGTGCTCGAAGCGGGCAGCGCGGCCGCGCTTGGCCGATGGCTCGACGATCATGGCTACGTCTATCCGGACGGCATGGACGCCGCGTGCAACGACTACGTGCGCGACGGCTGGTGCTTTGTCGCGGTCAAGACGAAGGTCGGGCAGAAGCGCGGCGTCGATCCGAAGCCCGGCATGCGCGATGTCAACTCGAAGCTACCCGAAGGGGCCTCGTTCGACGGAAACGTGCAGGCGATGGGGTTTCGCTTTCGCACGGACGAATTCGTCGTGCCGATGCGTCTCTCGGCGTTCAACGAAGGCGAACTCCGCAACGTGATGTATATCCTGTCGGACCAACCGTTGCGGGTAAACTCGATCTCGTCCAAGTACGTCGTCCGGCAAATCGCGGGCGAGCAGCTCTACCGCAACGTGACCGAGCCGCTACCGCTGCGGATTATCGGGGGCAAATTCGCGGACATCCCCGATTGGCGGCGCAAGAACCTCGACAACGAGCGCAATCCCGTGCCGTACAACGGACTGGCGCGCGACCTGTTCGCGTCCGACGTGTTGGCTGCATTGAGCGGCCAGCTTTCGCACCCGCACGAAGAAGAGGAGAAGGAACTCCTCCGGATCGGGGAACGACTGGGGATGCGCGGCCCCGAGATCGACGCGCTGCACCATGACGCGCTCGCGGAGGCGCAGCGGCGATTGACGACCGAAACGCTCGCCGGAATCAAGAACATGACGCTGACCGTCATCGACGGCGACTTCCCGCGAGAGGTGCTGGCGAAGCAGAATCTGACGTTTGATCGTTTCGCCATGAAGGCGGGGAGCAACACGCCCGAGAGCTACGACGCGAGACGCCTCGGTCCCGGTCCCAAGAAGGAGGGAACGCTGTACCTCGGCATGAATCGACGCGGCGCCACGACCGGTGTGGCGTTGGCAGGGAGCACGGCCAAGGGATTGCCACGCGGGTTGTTCGCCCTCGCACTCGCCGGGGCGGTGGCTGGGGCATTCGTCGTTCGAGCGCGGTCGCGCCGAAACCGTTCATCCGCCGGTCGGGGCGGATTCTGCGTCCTACTTGTCGTGTCACTCTTTGCACCCGCGAGTTCGGCATCGCAACAATCGACGGATCGCACGGTCTTAGACCTGATCCACCGCCTCGATGATGCGACCCGCGCGCAACCGGCGGCGGGTGCGCTCGTCGCATTGGGACAGGAGTCGGTGCCGGAGCTTGGCGCCGCGGCGGAAAGCGACCCGTCGCTCGTTCGCCGCGGTTGGGCGGTCGTTTGTCTGGCCGAGATCGGCGGTCGCCAAGCGCGCAGCGCGCTGAAGCGTCTCAATGAAGACGCCGCGCAGCCCCATCTGGTGCGCACATGGGCGGCGGCCGGTCTGATTCACCAAGCGGACACGGCGGCGGAGCTTTTTCAACTCGCCGCCCTCGGTCGATCCCATCCGGCCGTCGTTCGGCCGATCGGGATGACGATTCTCGGTCTCATGGGCGGTTCGTCCGCCCCGGCGTCGCTCGAGGATCTTCTTCGGTTGACCGCGACACTACCCGCGCTCGAGGCCAAATTGGCCCCGACGATCATGGGATTCGCCGTCGGCGATCTCATCGACGTCATGACACGGTCGTCGGACCAGAACTCCCGGCGAAAGGCCGCCGGATTCCTCGCTGCGATGGCGATGCAAGGCGACACTTCGGTCGGCGGCGTGGTCGTCGAGGCGTACGCATTCAACGTCAAATCGAACGATGTCCCGTGGTCCGGCGGACCGCTATTCGTGCCGTCGATTCAATGGAGCAAGGACCAAGCCCGAGCGCTGGTCGGCGAGTTGATCTCGTGGCATCTCTGGTGCGAGCGCACGGGCAGGCCCGACGTGCAGAAACAGATTCACAACAACATCCGCAGTATCCAACTTGCCCGCATTGCCGGCTACACGACGCCGGGGTGGCAAGAGGTGGGAATCGACGAGTGGCTGCTCGTGTGGGGCAGGCTCGTCGGGCGGGCCGAGATCAAGCGAATGTTCGCCGAACAGGGCGTCGCCAACGAGCCTCGCTACAAGAAGATCCTCGCACAACTCGGTTGACGCTCGACGAGATAGGCTCGGTGATTGCGCACCGCCGCTGGAACGTACGGGCGGCAGATTGCGGTCGACCAGGTCACACCGACTCTCGCGCTGGGGCTCGCCCGGGAAAGAAAATCCGGGCGGCGGCTCCGAAGTCGGGGCCGCCGCCCGGTCGTTGGCGGTCTTGAGCGTTCTCGCATGTCCGGTCGAGGCGACGTGCGCCGCGAATGAACGTGCAGTCAGCGGATTCGGCTCGGCCGGCAAGTTGGCTCGGCGGGTGCCTCGCCGTCCTTTCAGAAGTCAGGAGTCCTCCGTCGGAGCCTTGTTCTCTCTGTCAAGTCCGCAAGCTTAGGGTGAACAACGCATCAGTTGAGGATGATGTACGCCACGACCGTTTCGTTGTTGCGTTCCGACTTGAACGCAACCGTGTTGGCGGTGACCGACACGTCCGTACCCGAACAACCATACGCGTCTTCACCGGTTGGATCGGCGAACAGGCCAAAGGCACCACCAGTGCTCAACTGGAGGTATTCACCCGATCCCACGCCCTCGCGCCCTGCGATGAACAGACGACTACCATCCGGCGTGATCGCCGCGGTCTGCGCGAAACCGAACGCGCCGTTGTTCGTC
This sequence comes from Planctomycetota bacterium, assembly GCA_022567365.1. Taxonomy (GTDB): domain Bacteria; phylum Planctomycetota; class Phycisphaerae; order UBA1845; family UBA1845; genus JADFHG01. Next base: position 4,160 of record JADFHG010000379.1, read on the forward strand.
GTGCTGCCGTCGATAAACTGCTCGATCGGGGCGAGCGTCGATCCTGGCGCGCCGGCCACCGTGCCGATCGCACTGCGGCTAGCCGAACCAAGGCTGTCAGCAGCCGTAT
>JADFHG010000380.1 GCA_022567365.1 Planctomycetota bacterium
ATGCGCAAGCAGGAACGCAAGCGCGTGGTACTGCCCTGCCGTCTTCACTATTTCACCGAGTCGGGCAACGAAGTCCGTGCGGAGAAGGCCGTCACCCGTAACATATCCACAGGTGGAATAGGTCTCCTGGTGCCGCGGCCGATGGTGCGCGCCGAAGCGGTCGAGGTGGTCATGCGGAAAGAGGACTCGCAGCTATTCCTGGCCGGGCTTGTGACGTTCTGTAGACACATCGAAGGCGGCATCCACGAGGTCGGTGTCCAATTCGTCATGCATTCCGTCGCGCCCATCATATCGGGTTCCGGTACGGAGTCGGCATTGAAAATCGACTGGATCGCAAACGCGGTAGACGCAAAACGGAGCGGGAAACTGGCGTCCGCCGAAAACGCAGTCGCTTCGGATTGACGCGGAATCGTCCAACGAAGTCCGTCGTTCCCTAACAGCCTGTTGAAGAACGACCCGTTCTGTGGGACCGACTTTCCAGTCGGTCATGTTCGGCACGCCTGCGGCGTTTGACCGACTCGAAAGTCGGTTCCACATACTTTTTCAACTAGCCTGCTATCCGCCCTCGACCCGACGAAACACCACAACGCCCGCGGCGAAGGCGACGATACCCGTGCCGACGAGCAGCCCGCACCATGGCAAGAGCTCACCGAAGGTGAAACCACGCCAAATCCCGCCCTCCATCACCAGGATGGACCATCTGACCGGGCTGATGTCGCTAATGTTCTGAAGCCACTTCGGCATGATGAAGACGGGCACCATTCCCCCGCCGATCATGGCCATGCCCATCAGCACGGCCCAACCAATCCCACCGGCCGCCTGTTCCGTTTTGCCGAGTACCGATAGGAACATCATGATTCCGACGAAGCAAAACGCGATCGACAGCACTGCAATCGCAAGCTTGAAGGTGGAGTCGGGACGCACGGAAAAGAAGAAGTATGCGACCGCCAGTAGCGCCGTCGTCAAAGCCACGGTGGCGGTGAAGCACGCTCCGGCCTTTCCGGCGAGAATGTGTACGCGGGTGATCGGCGCCGATCGCAAACGCACCATCGTGCCGCGTGTCCGCTCGGTGACCAGCGACAGCCCGAACGTCGCGGCGCAGCCGAGTACCCCCCAAATAATGCCCTGCGGAAAAGAAACGGCATAGGGATTCGTCGGCGTCGCGCGCTCGCTCGCGATGGGTACGGATTCGATGCGGATCGGGGCAAAGCCGCCTGACGCCCTCTCGTCGCTCGCGAGACCGCCATGCCGTGTTCCGTCGGGTGCGCTTGGCAGGGCTGCGAGAAACGTATCCAAGTGGTCGAGGAACATAGTCATGTTGCTGAGAAACGTGGCACCGTCGTTTGAGGCTGCCGTCTTTTCTTGGGTCGTGTTCAGCAGTTCGGTTCGGATCGCCGTTACTTGCCGACGCATCGGAGCGGGATCCGGATAGCCCGCCGTCATTCCCTCGAAACCGTATTTGGTCAGAACGCCTCTCAGCATCCCGGATTCGGCTTTTCGCGACGGATCAATGCCGGTCTCGACGCGCGGGACGGCGCCCCAAGGCATGCGCTCCCGAGCCTCGCCGAACCCCTTCGGCAACGCCACATACGCGACACGTTTTCCTCTGCGTACCAGGTCGGCAGCGGTCGCACGATCCGCCTCCTCCACGTCCAATTCCTCGGATTCGGCCAACAGGTTTACGAAGGCCCGCGATCCGTCGGTGTGGTCCTCGTCGACGACCACGATGCGCATCTTGCTCGATCCCTCGCCGATACCGGCGAATATGATCCCGAAGAAGATCGAGAACACCAACGGGAAACCGAACGTGAAGAAGAGCCCCGCCTTGTCACGGTAGAGGAGCTTGAGGTCCTTAAGTGCGAGTATGGCGACTCGATTCATCAGTCTCTCAGGTGGCGGCCCGTCAGATTGAGGAAGACCCGCTCGAGGTCGGGGCGATCCATGCGGATGCTCCTGACGTCACGTTTTTGTTGGACGCGGGCGATCTCGGCCATTGGCTCGTCGGTTTCGATACGGATGGCGCCGTCCGCGGTCTCCGCTGAAACGACGCTCTTTCCACCGTAGTCCGCGATCAGCTGTTCCACGGTGCCGAGCGCGAGCAGCCGACCGTGGTCGAGAATACCGACGCGATCGCAAAGCCGCTGCGCCTCTTCGATGTAGTGCGTCGTGTAGATGATCGTTCGTCCGTCGTCTCGCAGCTTTTCGATGCCCTTGAAAATCGCATGCCGCGACTGCGGATCGACGCCGACCGTCGGTTCGTCGAGCAAGAGCACGGGCGGATCGTGGACGACGGCCGCCGCCAGGTTCAACCGGCGCTTCATCCCGCCGGAATACGTTTTCACCCGATCGGACGCGCGCTCGGTCAGACCGGCAAACGCCAGGGACCATGCAACCCGCTTCCGCAGCGACTCGCGCGACATGCCCTGGAGGCGACCGAAGAGCTGAAGATTCTCCGTCCCCGTCAGGTCGTCATAGAGGGCGAGGGCCTGCGGCGCTACACCGATCATCGCCCGGACCGACGCTGCGTCCGGTGAACCGACGTCGCCGATCCGCACGGAACCGCTGTCGGGCTTGAGCAACCCCATCGCCATGGCGACCGTGGTCGTCTTCCCCGCGCCGTTCGGACCGAGCAGTCCGAACACCTCGCCGCTTCGCAGTTCCAGCGAAAGGTCATCGACGGCAACGATCTTGCCGTAGGACTTGCATAGGCGAGTAAGGCATAGCATAGCGCCGGCCGCATACTAGCCGAGATTCGCGGAGCATGCCAAGACCGAGAGGCACGCGGCCTTTCCCTCACGGCGGTTTTGGAGCACAATGCCCCCCATGCAGAACCCCTACGCATCGAACCCGTTTGGCGGCGCAGCCCCGGGATCGCCCCGTGCCCGACGGGGCACGATTACGCTGATCCGCGGGTGCATGTTCAGCGGGAAGACCGGCGAGCTGCTGCGCCGGCTTCACGACACCGTTCCGGGCGTGCAAAAAGCGTTCAAGCACCGGGCGGACAACCGTTTCGTCGCCGACGCGATCGTCTCACACGACGGACGGCAATACCCGGCGATGCGTGTTTCGTCGCCGTCCGAGATGCTGTCTCAGATCCTCCCGTTGACGAAGCTGGTCGCGCTGGATGAAGCCCATTTCTTCGACGCGTCGATCGTGGACGTCGTGTGCTCGCTTCGATCGCGCATGGTCGACGTTATCCTGACCGCGCTCGACCGGAGTAGTTGGGGACGATCCTTCAGCGTCGTCGAAGCACTGATGGCCGTTGCCGACGAGACGCTCTTGCGCCGGGCGTTCTGCGCGAAATGCGGCGCGATGGCCACGATGACCCAGCGAAAGACGCCGATCGTCGATGGCAACCTGATCGGCGGCGCCGAGGACTACGAACCTCGCTGTGAGCGGTGTTGGGCGCCGCCACCGGAGGAAGAGCCCGAGTTTCCGTGGCTTGCGTGAAACCACCCGCGGGCGAATAAGTCGTGTACAATGCATGCATGGACCGCCACGTTGCTCACGCTGCGTACACAGCGGCACATGCCGGCGATCTGGGAGACCACAGTGGCGGTACGAACACCGGATATCGAGAAGCTCGCGGCCCGGAGCCGCTGGTTGTTGTGGTTGGTGGTTGTTGTTATAGCCCTACAGTTCACCCCGTTGCTTGTGGGGGAAGGCTTCGGCTTCAATAGCATGTGGATCGCGCTCGCGGCGATGGCGGTACATTTGGTGATGTCCGTAGTGCTAATCGTCGGTGTTGTGTTGCTCTTGGTCGCCCAAGGCAATCATATCCTTATGGTGATCGCGTGTGGGATTCTGATGGTGGCTCCGTGCGGCAATCTTCTGGTGCTGCTCCTCGTCAACATGAGCGTCACGCGCACGTTGCGGCGAGCCGGTCTTCGCGTCGGGCTGCTGGGTGTCGATCCAAAGGAGGTCGAACGGATCATCAACCCCGGCCTCTGCAGCTCATGCGGCTATGATCTCACCGGAAATACGTCAGGCGTATGCCCGGAATGCGGGAAAGAACTATGAAGGCGAATCGAGATACCCCGCCACGCCTACGGAATGTTAGACGCTAAGTCGCTCGAATAGCTATACACTGTTGGATCCGACATGCGGGTCTGCAAATTCCGGGCGCTGCCGCCCTGGAGGAGAATTATGGTCACATGGCACATGGACAAGGGTTTGCGAGTTATTCTGGCTGTGTGGAGCGTCTCTGCCGTTGGCTGCGCCATGTCGCGGCGGGCGCCGCGTAGCTCAGAAGCACCGGCGTCGGT
>JADFHG010000381.1 GCA_022567365.1 Planctomycetota bacterium
ACGTGAATCACGGCGATCCCTGCATCGCCGGCACGCGCGGGCCCGTAAGTGTCATCGTGGGAAGTGTGGCGGACGGTGACACGTTCGACCAGATTCTAGGGAGCTACCCACAGCTCGCGCGAGAGGATATTCAGGCCGCGCTCCATTTCGCCGCCGAAGCGGTGAGCCGCTTTGACGTCGTACCGATCTCGGAGTGAATTGTCGATGACGACCCGATTCAAGGTCGACGAAGACCTGCCCCGGGAAATTGCCGAGCGCCTCCGCGCGGCCGGTTACGATGCGGTCACGGTCTGCGAGGAGGATTTGGGTGGTGCCGACGATTCTCGAGTGTGGGAGGCGGCGCACGCCGAGCGAAGATGCCTGCTAACCGCCGACAAAGGGTTTGCGGATGCTCGGAGGTTGCCGCCTGGTACGCATGATGGCATTATCCTCTTTCGCCTACCCCGGGAGACGCGCCTGGGATACATACGTTTGCTGGAGAGTTTTCTTACAGAAAGTCTAATCCAGGCGGTTGCCGATGCGATCGTCACGGTTTCTCCGGGGGCAATTCGCGTCCGCCGCGAGGAGCAGGCGTGATTGTCATTTGCCCTGTAGCTGGGGTTCCATGGCGTTGACTCGCAACCAATCCCACAGGTGAACATGACCGACACCCAATGGCCCGTGTACGAGGTCTTCCACCAGCAGGCCCGCGGCGAAGCGCATGTCCACGTCGGCTCGATTCACGCGACCGACCCGGAAATGGCGCTCGTGCTCGCGAAGGAGCAATACGCGCGGCGTCAGGCGTGCGTCAACCTTTGGGTTGTGCCGGTTGAAGCAATCACGGCGACCGAATACGAAGACTCCGATATCTTCGAGCGCGGTACGGACAAGAGTTATCGCGAGACATGGGGCTACAAAACACCGAAGACCGTGCGTGCGCGCGACAAGGAGGCGACTGGGGAATGACTACGTTTGACGCACCGGATGCGCTCGACGCCGCGACGAAAAAGGCGCTCATCGACTTGCTCTATCGCATGGCCGACGACGAGATCGTGCTCGGTCATCGCGACTCGGAATGGACCGGGCACGCGCCGATCATCGAGGAGGACATCGCGTTCTCGTCGATGGCTCAGGACGAAATGGGGCACGCGCTTGCATATTACAACCTCCTTACCGAACTCGGCGAACCGGACGCGGACACCATGGCGTTTGGCCGAAGCGCGAGCGACTACCGCTGCGCATCGCTCGTTTGCCTTCCCAAGGGCGACTGGGCGTTCAGCCTCGTGCGGCAGTATCTCTTCGACGCGGCCGAGGGCGTGCGGCTTGCAGCCCTGGCGGCGAGCACGTTTACCCCCCTCGCCAACATTGCCCGTAAGCTGGCGGGCGAGGAAAAATATCACTTGATGCATGGTCGTACGTGGATCGCCCGGATTGGTGCCGCCACCGACGAGAGCCGGCGGCGCATGCAGACCGCCGTCGATGAGGCCTACCCCCACGCTTTGGGCTTGTTCGAACCGACGAGCGCGGACGAGATTCTCGCGCAATCCGGAATATGCCCGCGGGAGGCCGATCTTCGCGCACAGTGGGAATCGTCCGTCGCGCCCGTACTGGCGGACGCGGAGTTGAAAGTGCCGGAGGGCGTCACCCCGCAATACGGTGGCCGAACGGGCGTGCATCCGGCGGCGCTCGCCGACTTGCTCGAGTCGATGCAGCTCGTGTACAACATTGATCCCAGCGCGAAGTGGTAGCGGCGGTGATGATGAAATCGCAAACACCTCCGAGCCCGCACGACGGCGCCAGCGACCCTGCCGGTGAGTGCGCTGGTGATCGTGCCGGGTCTTGCCGAGGATCTGCGAACCCGCGGTCGGCCACCGGGAATGTTCCGGACGATCGCCAAGAGACGCGCGAAGCTGATCGGCGGATTCGCGCGGCATGGGCGGCGCTGGACAGTGTTGCGGATCCCGAAGTGCCGGTCGTCAGCGTGGTGGAGCTGGGGATGATCGGCGACGTACGCATCGAATCGGAAGTGCTCCACGTGGACGTCACGCCCACGTTCGCGGGATGCCCGGCCATCGACCTCATTCGCACCGAGATCAAGACGGCGCTGGCGGCGATCGACGAGGCAACGGCCCTCGTGCGAGTCACATTCGACCCGCCTTGGACGACGGACCGCATCTCGGCCGATGGGCGGCGGAAGCTGACGGAGTTCGGCATCGCCCCGCCCGGCGAAAGGGCGACCGGCTGCGAGATGCCGGAAATCGAGTCGATTCAGTGTCCCAACTGCCAATCCGATGACACTCGCCTGGAGTCGATCTTCGGACCCACGCTCTGCCGATCGATCCACTACTGCGACGCCTGCCGCCAGTCGTTCGAGCATTTCAAGGCGGTGTAGCGCTTCGTCTCGCAACGCCAGTCGAAACTCGTGATGGCAACGGTTGCCGCTTCGCCTCGCCGCGAATACGATCATACACGATGCGTTTCGTCGCTGATCTACTTTACGTACTGGCCGGGCTTGCCTATCTGCCCGTCGCCCTCTACAACGCGCTCGTTGTCGGCAAGAACCGGCACGGTTGGGGGCAGCGCTTCGGTCGCGTGCCGAAGTTCGATCCGTCGAGACCGCGCATCTGGATGCACGCCGTGTCCCTCGGCGAGATCAACGCAACGCCGTTGCTTGTCGAGGCACTCCGCAGGGCGCTGCCCGAGGTCGATTTCGTTTTTTCGACCACGACCGATACCGGCTTCGCCCGCGCGGTCCAACTTTTCGGCGCCGAGCGCGTGTTCCGGTTTCCGCTGGATTTCAGCCCGGTTGTCGCACGTACGCTGCGGCGGATTCGACCGTCTATGATCGTCCTGGTCGAGCTGGAGGTCTGGTACAATCTCGTTCGCATGGCGACGGCGCGCGGCGTTCCCGTCGTCGTGGTCAACGGCCGACTGACCGAGCGCAGCGCGCGACGATTCGCGCTGCTCGGGCGGTTCGGGCGAAAGATGTTCGCCGATCTGGCATGGGTCGGCGCGCAAGACGAGGACATCGCCCGTCGGTTTCGCGCGATCGGCGTCCCCGACGAACGTGTGTCGGTCACGTCTTCCATGAAATGGGACTCCGCGGTCGTGACCGACCGGGTTGACGGCGACGAGGCGCTGGCGCGGGCGCTCGGACTCGACGACGGCCGCCCGTTATGGGTCTGCGGCAGCACCGGCCCGGGTGAAGACGCGATGGTCCTCGATGCCTATCGCAACCTCGCCAAGCGCCGGGGCGAAGCGGCGCGCCAAGCGGTGGATGTCGAAGCGAAGAGCGGCGCGGCGTCCGCGCTGCGTCTGGCGATTGTGCCGCGAAAACCGGAACGCTTCGACGAAGTCGCCCGAATCATCGAGCGCTCGGGTTTTGTGTGTATCCGACGAACCACCCATCCCGATGACACCCCGGTCGAGAAGCTGCCCGACGGAGCCGTGATCCTCGGCGATACGATGGGCGAGCTTCGCAAGTTCTACGCCCTGGCCGACGTGGTTTTTGTGGGGCGGTCTTTGGTGCCGATGGGTGGATCGGATCCCATGGAAGCGGCCGCGTTGGGTAAGCCGATCGTCGTGGGGCGACACACCGACAATTTTCGCGAACCCATCGAGGCGCTTCTCGAAGCCGATGCCGTCCGCATCGCCGAGGAGCCGTCCGATCTCGCGGACATCGTCCTTGCCATGCTGTTGGACAATTCGCTTGCGGATGGGCTACGCGCGCGCGCCAAGCAGGTCGTTCTCGATCACCAGGGCGCGACGGAGCGAACGGCGGAGCGGTTGGTCCGGTTGTTTCACGAGGCGACGGCCCGGGCGAGCCGGTTGTACCGGCGGTCCGACGGAAAGTCCGTGGAATCGAAAACCCGTGTTGATTCCGAGGGCAAGACCTGTGGCAAACCGGCTGGCCGGTGACGTATGGTGTGCGCGGCGAGACCCTAGCGGTCCGACACCGGTACAACCGGCTTGCCGGGCAAACCAACCGGCCGGGTCGGCTTGCTGGATTGCACCCCATCCATCACTTCACGCGCGACGAACCACTGGAGTATTTCCCTCTTCATCCGCCGTCGCCCGGAACAACCAATTGAAACATAACGAAATCCTCGCAATCAACGTCATTGTCACGATTGAGGTCGAATACTTCACAGCCGGGCGGCACTCCTCATATTAGGCCCCATCATGCAAACGTCGAAGCCGGAATAATCGTCAAGGTCCACGTCGCCGTCGCCATCAACGTCACCGGAAATGGAAAGATCGGCGCCCGCCGGCGGGTTGGCCCG
>JADFHG010000382.1 GCA_022567365.1 Planctomycetota bacterium
TCCCCCGCAGAAACCGGTGGTTCCGATCCGCTCAGCCCGTCGACGACGGCGTCCGCAGCGGACCCGACGGCATGTTGGAGGGGGACGAAAATCTGGACGACGCTCGTCAGCGGACCGAGCCAGACGCGCGGGAAGAGCAGACCCACCACGGATACGCCCAGCAGCAAGGCCAAGATGGTGCGTCGCTTCTTTCGGCGGGCGTCTCTGGTTTGCATGGCTGAGGCGAGGAGAGAAACGGCACCGCCCGAGAGAGCGGTGAAGAAGTTGTCAGTAGTCCGTTGTCAGCAATCCACTCTTCGACTGATAACTGACAACTGACAACTGATAACGGATAACTGACCACTCAAAACCCGTCGGCGTCGGACTCCATCGTGTCTTTCCACACGCTGAGATTCTCGAGGTAGACGCTGGTGCCTCGGGCGACGCAACTGAGTGGGTCGTCCACCACCTTCACGTCCAGCCCGGTCGCTTCGGACAGCCGGCGGTCCATGCCGCGCACCAAGGCCCCACCGCCGGCGAGATACACGCCGTTCTCAACCAGGTCCGCAGCGAGCTCAGGCTCGGTGTTTTCAAGCGTGCGGGTCACGCAGTCGATGATTTGCCCCACCGGTTCGGAGAGGGCCTCGCGAATCTCCTTACTGGACACCTCGCAGCGGCGAGGCAGTCCGCCGATGAGATCCCGCCCACAAACCTCGCGGGTCATCTCCTCGTCGAGCTCCGCCACCGAACCGATCTCGATCTTGATCCGCTCGGCACTCTGCTGGCCGATCATCAAGTTGTAGGTCTTGCGCATGTACGCGATGATCGCCTCGTCGAACTCATCGCCCGCAACACGGATGCTGGACGATCCGGCGACGTCGGCGAGGGACATGATGGCCACCTCGGTGGTGCCCCCGCCGATGTCCACGATCATCGATGCGGTGGGTTCGCCGATGGGCAGCCCGGCGCCGATCCCGGCGGCCATGGGCTCTTCCACGAGATACACCCGGCGGGCCCCCGCTCGCTCGGCGGAGTTGTAGACGGCGCGTTTTTCCACGGCCGTGATGCCGGAGGGGATGGCGATGACCACGCGCGGACGGACCAGGCGGTTGCGCCCGTGGACCTTGCGGATGAAATAGCCGAGCATGGCCTCGGTGATGTCGAAGTCGGCGATGACACCGTCCTTGAGGGGACGGATCGCGCTGATGGAGCCCGGCGTCTTGCCGAGCATTTCCTTGGCCACCAGACCGACCGCGTTGCCGTCACGGAGCACCTGGTTCGTGCCTCGTTTGACCGCCACGACCGACGGTTCGTTTAGAACAATCCCCTCGCCCTTGACGCACACCAGCGTGTTGCAGGTGCCCAGGTCGATACCCATGTCGGTACTGAACAGCCCAAGCAGCGAATCAAACACCGAAGCGTTCCTTCCTCCTACTGGCTCGCGCGTCAGAGGTACTTGAAATGCGAGAGCCACTCGGATTTCCAACAGACCGATTCCGCCTGCCGCGAAACCCATGCTCCAACCGAGTGGTCTGGACGAATTATCAAGCGGACGTGCTCAACACGTCGGCGCTCAACCATGCCGTAATCCCCAGGCAGGAAAACATTTCCGCGCCGCGCCGCGCGATTATCAGCCTGTGGAAGATATCCAAACCACGGGCATAGCACCGATACCCGCAAGCGGGCCGGTCCGCCGGCTTCGCCAAGCCCGTGCCACACGTTTTTCAACGGGCGGTTAGGCGCCGGTAAAGGGATTCCAGCTACCGAACAACTCCTGACTGCGCACGCACAGGAACACCGTTGCCGCCCCAACGACAATCGTCGCTACGATCAGGAGGACGGTGTACACATCGCTGTCCGGTGCCATACCGGCCGGGCCTTCACTCATTCTCGTATCCTCCGTCAGCCGCTACGTCCGGAACCACACCACCATAGATGCGGACCGCCACGAGGGGAAAGCGGACGCCGAACCTATCGGCGGGCCGACGCCAGTCCCGCGACATCGGTCACGCGATCGTTGGGTTGCGGCGATCCGATGCCGTCCTTGAGTCGTCCCGCCGAACGATCGGGCTCGACCAGACTGATCTCCACGTCCCCCAGGTATTGGCCGTCACGGTGGACCGCAAAGACCATGCCCTTCTCCACGCCGTCCCCTGATCCAACGCTGATGGTCACCAAATCGCCCCGAACTTCGAGCACCATACCCCGAATGACCGTCTTCGCAACCGGCGAAAGGGCCGTCACCCCGGTCATCGCCGCGCCGGATGCGTCCTCCATCGTCGCACCGGTCGCCGCCCGTCTCGCCACCAGCGCGAGCTTCGCATTCTCGTCGCGAAGGATATTGATCTGCTGCTCGAAATGGCGGCGTTGCTGCACGAGAACCGCGATGTTCGCCGTCTGCTCGTTGACCCGGTCGTTCAGGTCGATGTTGCGTCGTTCGAGGCCGATGTTGCGTTTCTCCAGCCCATTGCGCTGATCGAGGTACTTCTCCCGCTGCTTTTCGGCCGACTGCAATTGCGCAACCAGCGCACCGCTCATCGCCTCGGCACTGCCCTTGTCATTGAGGGCGAGATCCAGCTCGGCTCTTATCTTATTGTTCTCTGTCTGTACGGTCTTTTTTTCCTTCTCGACCCGTAGGATTTGGCCGGATTGCGCGCGGATGCGATCGACATGCGTCGCCACCTCCGCCGCCGTCGCCGCGATTTGCTGACGAAGTTGCGTTTGGGCGATCTCCGCATCGGCCCGCCAGGTTTCAGCGTTTTCGCGCCACTTTGTCTGCTGCGCTACGATGGCTACCGTCATCGTCGTGAACGCGATACTGAATACCCCGAGCAGAACCACAAATACTTTCGTAAGAGTGCTCAACCAAATTCTCCTTCGTCCATGCCGCCACCGGTCCGCGCCCGTTCACAACGCTCATTGATCCATCGAACGTCCGACGGGACCGTCGACTTCACCAAGGCGACGAGTATGTTCGACAAGGGCGACTGTTTCTACCGGCCGGGACAAGGCGGGCAGTACCGACACCCGGCCGCGCACGCCGCCGGGCACCGCCATGAACGTACCCCAACGAGTGCGCGCTGACGGTCAAGCCAATGACGCACATATATACGAGCCGGTCACATCTTGCAAGCCCGGCGTGTCGCTTTGCGCATTATTGTTGGGAGATTTCGCGAAGCCCGCGACGGGCATCTTGCGGCAAACCGCCAAGACGACACGTTCCTTCCCATGGTCCGGCTTCGGCGAGGACCATCCCGGCCGTGGGCAACACCCTGCTGACCGTGCAAAACGCCGATTCATTCCGCCGAACGGGAATTGCAACGCCGGCTCGAATACCGGGAGACTTCAATACGACGGCTTGACCCCGCGGCACCTCGAAGGCCTAGCCCCATTTCCCCGCAGTCGCTTCCGAACGGGCGCATGACGGACCAGACGGCCTATGCGACCGAGAACGCGAGGACCCCGCCGAGCCGCTAACCGTCAACCGCCGGAACCATCACGGACCCGACGGGAATGGTGCCGCTCTTCGCGTCTTGACTCATCCGCGCGTGCTGATAGACTTTTGCCCCACGCCGCCCGGGTGGCGGAATTGGCAGACGCGCAAGCTTGAGGTGCTTGTGTCCGATTATGGACGTGCTGGTTCGAGTCCAGTCCCGGGCAATCTTGTAGGGTCCGTCACGCGGACCATTTTGGGATGATCCCGGTTGGCGGTCCGCACGGCAACAGGTTTTTGGTCCGCACGGCGGACCCTACCACTGCGAGCCGGTGCTACAAGGCCATCTTGTGCTTCACATAGGCGCCCGGCCTCGAATGGCGGATTCGAGCATGCCGGCTGTTGCGTATTCGAGTTGGGAGCCGACGGCTAACCCGCGCGCCGGGCGGGTGATGGTCACGTCCAGTTCCCCGAGCAGGCTTTGAATATGCAGCGCGGTTCCGTCGCCATCGAGCGTTGGGTTCAGGGCCAACACCACCTCGCGCACGCCGCCCGCACGAACCCGATCGACCAGCGCATCCAGGGTGAGGTGCTCCGGCTCAACACCCTCCAGCGGGGCGAGATGACCCATGAGTACGTGATAGACCCCGCGAATCAGGCCGGCTGACTCCAACGTCATCACGTCGTTGGGCTGCTCCACTACCCAGATTTCGCCCTGATCGCGATTGTGATTGGAACAGATAGGGCATGGATCGCGCTCAGTGAGGTTGTAGCAGGTTGTGCAATGGATCACCTTGTCCTTTACGTCGAGGATGGCGC
>JADFHG010000383.1 GCA_022567365.1 Planctomycetota bacterium
GTAAGAGCAGTAATATCAACAAGTTAGAATCATTTTGTTTTATGCTGTCGGCTTAAATAACAGTGCCAGAATATTTTTAGCCTAAACGTGACAATTTCCAGAATGTAGTAAGAGACTATGGGAAATCGTTGTTTAATACGAGTTCAATCATATACAATCGCGAGCATTGCCCGGCTACGCTTTGCCTCGCCGAAATAGATGCAAACACATCAAGAACCCCTGGATTGCTATCCAAGGGCGTCGGGGGCTCTCTTCTTCACTCACGCCTTGTGTCTTGACCTCGCCTCGGTGGACTTGGTTGATTATTGCAGTTTTTGCTTGCGATCGAGCGCTTGGTTTGTGTACGATGGCTGCCCAAGGAATGATAATTGGGAAATCCCGGTTTTTGAACAACGTTAACTACCGGCTGCTGTGTGACGCCTAACGCAGCACTCCCGATGCAAGGCGACAGAACCGTGCCTCACGCAGCAACATCGGCGCGTGAGGCCAAGAATGCGGAACCGAATCCGGTGGCCTCGATCAACAGCCATCTGCGCTTCCGTCAGCCCGAACGGCGAATGGAGACGTCATCACGGTCGCCGTACGGCGTGCCGACGGTTTCGCAAAAAACGCAACCGCGAGAATGGGGAGTCGCTTCCGCGCAGGGAAAAGCACCCGCACGCCGGCTTGGGGTGTAGGGGTGCCTGGTTTTGTCTTTGCCGCGGCGTTGAGCCTAGTCGTCCAACGGAATGAGCCCGTCGAGGGCAACCGTCGTGAACCGGCCGACGAACTCCGCCCCCGCGTCGAAAAATGCGTCCTGCGCCTTGCTTGCACAGGTGGACGCGAACATCGTCGAGCCCGCCAGCAACGTGAACAGCGCCACCCATTTGTTGTTCTTCCTCATCATCTATCTATCTCCTGAATCGTTTCTGGGATTATCGTCTTTCCGAACAACGGGTCACACAAGAAAGCGCCCCGCCGCCGTCGCCGCGACTCCGCAGCGCACGCCGCAAACTCCAAGTGCCACGACTGGGCACCGAACCCGCTCGGCATTCACGCGAGAATGCCGGCACTAGAACTTATACTGATACTGCAGGTAAAACATATCGGGATCCTCGCTGGGTCCGGTCGCATGGATGAAATTGTCATCGAAGAAGTGCGACCACCCAAACAACATCGTCAAATGCCGATTGACCTTCCATTTGACCGTTAAGTCGATTTCCTGCCCGACCTCGTTGCCCGATCGCCCGAACGCATCCCTTCGGACCACCCCGCCTCCGGCGTTGTAGAGTGCGTCATCTTCCGCGTCAAGCCAGAACGCGTGGTAGGCGATGCGCCCCTGGACCTTCTTGGGCACCGGCCAAAAGGACATGTTCAGGTTGATCGCCATTATGTTCTGCCTTGCGATGAGATCGAGAAACCCGAAGTACTTGTGACCGAGCGGAAAAAGCTGGTTGAACGTGCCGACCTTTCGGTCGTCGCTATAATCGTCGCCGCTCGCGTAGTCGAAGCCCGCACCGATTCTCGGCTTCGAGGGGCAGTTTGAAAACGTATACCCCGCGTCGAGCGCCAGCATCCATGCCTGAATCGTATCGCCGGCCCATGTACCCCACTGACCCGCCAACTCCGCCTCGTAGTCCCACGGTGCCGTCTTGCCCCAGAAACGCGTGCCGATGGTGTACAAACTTCGGTCTCCCGCGCGCCCGTTCGGGTTCATGCGATTGGCCGTATCATCGATCGCTAAAAAGTACGCGTCAATACCGTGTCGCTCGATGCCCTTATACGTGACGTATAGCCCGTAGAAGTCGACGTTGCGATCCCAATCGTCACCCTCAATCCGCTCGGGGAGGACGAGTTTGGCGTACCACATGTCCACATCCCAGGTGTCACCGTGGGCGAAGAGCTTGACCGCGTCGAAGCGGCGGCGGGTATTCCCCCATTCAAACGGGGAGACCAGCCGCTGGTTTCCGTAGTGCAACTCTTGGCGGCCGATGCGAAGCGTCAGCGGGCGATCACTCCCAAGGATTTTGATATCTACAAACGCCTGATGCACGTCCCACCGGTTTTCGTCAAACGACCGATCGGGTAGCTGCCGGTCTTCCTCGAAGGCGCTAATCCCCTGAACGAAGAACCGGAGTGTGTCGCGGTACTCGAGATCGAAGTGCAATAGATACCGATACAACTGAAACGTGTCTTGGGTTCGGCGGCGGGAGTCAAACGCGGTGTTCTCCACGGATTCGAGCCGAAAACGGAACTCGCCGCCGATGCTCAGTCGCCAGTCTTGTCCCAGGTGAATGTTCTTGATGGGGTCGAAGAAATCCGGCTCATAGGAACCGGGTTCGCCGTCGAGATAGCTGAAGTCCTCGTTCCAACGGAGATCGAAGTATTTCGGGCCGGGAAGAGCCTTCGTCTCTTGGACCGTCTCGCTCTTGGCGGGCGAGGCATCTTGCGCCGTTGCGAAAGCGGGCAAGCCAAAGAGCCCGCAGGCAGCGATGATGATACCGGTCCGTTTCGACATCGACTTGCTCATGGCGAGTTCCTCATGGAAAACCACTATCGGACATGTTCGATACAATCGGTTCTACGCCTATCAGATCTTCAGTCCATTTGGCGTGGGCACCGCGCGAACCCACGCGGCGAAGGGGACCGGAAGACGAGACGAATGTCAAGTCGATTTTCACATCTGTTCGTGATCATATCCAGAATATCCATGGAGCCCGCGCATCCAGGCCGCGACCGGGGAAACGCCCGGCGACGGTCACGCACGGACGCTTCGCCGGAGCCCGAAATGTGAGTCAACGGGGAATCACAGACGCTTCGAGCATCGGTTCGCCCCGGTGCCGCGACTCGGCAATGACTCCTGCACCTTGCGATCTCGGCCACGCATCTCGCATCTTCACGCTGCACAGAGCCTGAGTTGACGGCGGGGGATTCCGAGGCACGAACCCTCGAACGAGCCGTGCGCATGCGACCGGCGCGCATCGCACCGACAAGCCAGTCCAAAACTCCAGACGCGGCGCGTGTTCGCCGTCGAGGACACCCGCGGTCGCTCCGCGGGGTGTTTGACGGCTTCTTCGCGAAACGCTATCTCTTTTCCGATTGGGTGGCTTTCGGGCGATCGGGGAGGCATTAGTCGAATCGCGCGTCGGCTTGCGAAACCGGCGGAGCAATCGGCGAGGGAGAGGACAATGCGGTTAAGAGTACGTTCTAGAAACGGCGGGCACCCCGGTTCTTTCCGAACCCCGACCGTGAGGGAGGGGCTTTTAGGACGCACTCTAAGTGCGACGATATGGCGATTGAGTGCGGCCACAATGATGATCGCCGCGGCGGATGCGCGCGGTGACTCGAGCGAGGCGCTGAAAGATCTTGGCCGGCGGTATTGGGATGCGTATTTAGAGCATCATCCGACCCTCGCCACCTCGCTCGGCGACTACCGATTCAATGATCGCCTCGAGGATCTTGGCGCGGCGTCGCGCGGACGCTGGCAACAACAGCTCCGCAAGTTCCACGCCGAGCTGAGAAAACTGCCTTCGTCGAAGCTCTCGGAGGAAGATCGTCTCACGCGGGCCCTGCTCGAGAGAACGCTCTCCGACGCGATGCTCCTTTTCGAGTGCCGGCTGTTCCTCACACCGCTCGATCCTCTATACGGACCGCATATTCGTTTCCCGCTGATTCTCGTGTCGCAGCCCTTCGGTAGCGCCGAGGACTTCCGTAACTACGTCAGCCGCCTCCGCGCGTTCCCCGAGCAGGTCCGAAGCATGATCGCCGACATGCGGACGGGAGTCGCCGCCGGTATCACGTCGCCCAGGATCATCGTCGAGAAGGTCATCCCGCAGATTCGCGCCCATATCGTCGCGGAGCCGCGCAAGAGCGAGTTCTACAAACCCATTGCGAAAGCCACCAATCTCGGCCTCAGTCCCGACGAACGGGTCCGCCTCGAGGCCGACGTCGTGGCCGCCATACAGAACGACGTCGTGCCGGCGTTTCTGCAGTTGCTCGCGTTCGTCGAGGACGACTACATCCACAAGTGCCGGTCCACAGTCGGACTCGGCGCGATCAAGAATGGAGATCGCGCATACCAGGCGCTCACGCGCATTTACACGACCGTGCCGATTACAGTGGATGAAATCCACGGAATCGGACTTGACGAGGTCCGTCGTCTTCGCGGTGAGATGGAAAAGGTTCGCGGCGAGATGGGTTTCGAAGGCGACCTCGAGGCTTTCATCCAACCCATTGGAGAGGGACCGAA
>JADFHG010000384.1 GCA_022567365.1 Planctomycetota bacterium
TGGTAACTACCTTGACGAACGCGGCAGCGTATCCGAAGGGCGACATCGCCGAATTGTACCACCATCGTTGGCTGGCGGAGTTGGACATTCGGGCCATCAAGATCACGATGGGCATGGACATCTTGCGCTGCTAAGACGCCGGAGATGGTTCGCAAGGAGATGTGGACGTGCCTGTTGGCCTACAATCTGATCCGTCAGACCATGTTGCAATCGGCGCAGAAGGTGGGCGTGTCACCGCGCGCGTTGAGTTTCACCGCCGCCGTGCAATCCATCGCCGCGAACTGGCTGGTCATCGTGTTGAGCGACGATGCCCTGGCCGCGCTTCTGATCGACGCCGCCTCGGTCAGCCTGGCAGAGCACGTGGTGGGCAACCGACCCGGACGCATCGAGCCGCGCGCCGTCAAGCGCCGTCCGAAACCGCACGACCTACTGACCAAACCGCGTGCCCAAGCGCGCGCAGAAATGATCGGAGCAAAATCGCCATAACACCCATGAAAACACCGGCAGTACCATTCGTGTCAGGAAGATTTTTGGAGATCCTGAAGGGCAAGAAAACGTGTCGGGAATATTTTTGGACATCCTGAACAGGATCTATAGGCTGTGCGCATAGACGACCACAGCCCGGCGCGCAGGTAGGATTCGATTTCTTCTCCGAGAACCCCCGCAAAGCAACTAAAACTCTTCCTGACACCTTTTCCGGTCCTGGTCGCGTGTCGATAGCGGAGTTGCCAAGAGCAGGTGGAAGCCCGCGGCTCGGCGGAGAATCAATAGTCGCGGGACTCATGCGGCACGCTGTTAAAGCGGGCGACGGACCGTGAACTCCGCCAATGCGATGAGGGACGTCTTCGCGTCGCTCGTGGGAAGCGGCGCGAGTGCTTGCACGGCTTCGTCGGCGAAGCGCTCGGCGACCGAACGCGAATAGTGAATGCTGTCGGTCGCCTCGAGCCAGCGAAGGAGCTTGCCGTTCGAGCGCGTTGACTCGACCGAGACGATCGACATGATCTGCCCGACCGTCTCCTCGTCGGCGTGCGCGAGGCAGTGAATCGTCGGCATCGTCAGCTTGCCGAGGTCGAAATCCCGACCCAGTGTCTTGCCGACCTTGGCCCGTTCGCCCACGACGTCGAGTACGTCGTCGACCACCTGGAACGCCATTCCGAGCGACGTTCCATACGCCCGCAGCGCCGAGACCGACGCGTCGGGCGCCCCCGAGTACGTCGCACCGAGTTCGCAGCAAAGCGACGTAAGCGATGCGGTCTTGCGGCGGATGATCTCGAGATAGTCCGCTTCCGAAAGATCCGCGCCGCGCCGGTAATTCTGCAGCAGCTCTCCTTCGCAAACCGTATTGGTCGTCGCCGCGACGCGCCGCGCGGCGTATTGGCTGTCGAGCGAACTGCATAGATGGTAGGCGTGACTGATGAGGTAGTCCCCGAGGAGGACGGCCGCCTCGTTGCCCGCGAGGGCACAGATCGTCGGGTTCTTGCGGCGCTCCGTGGCTTCATCGAGGATGTCGTCGTGCACCAGCGTCGCCATGTGGACCATCTCGACCACGGCGGCGAGCGTGTGGAGCTCCGGCGACATGGTCCCCGCCGCCTTCCCCGCCAGAAGGAGCAGCGCGGGTCTGAGCATCTTCCCCCGATACGAGCGCACCGTGCCACAGAGGTCGTTCACGAACGGAAGCGCGCTGCGTATCTCCTCGTCGAAGATATGCTCGACAACTGAAAGATCCCCGACGATCGGTTGATATAGTTCCGACAACGCGAGCGATGGATCCTCCGTCCGTACTTGGGTCATGGGAATGTCTCTCGGCCACGATCGTGACCCCGCCCCGGTCGGGTTCGGACCAGCGCATCATAACGTCGGTGCGCCCCATCAGCCCGTTGAAAAAGTTAGGCACCCTTTTTGGGCCAGTGTTTTCACCGGCAACGGACCGGCCCGCTTGCGAGTGCCGGTGCCACACGGATAAGAAGCCTTTTTCAACGGGTCGCTACGGCGTGCGGACCACGCAATGCCTTCGCCGTTCCATGAAACGCTCGAGCCGAGCAAGTGACACCGCCGACCTCGGCGTGCCATCGATCGACTCATACACCGCCGGTTGGGACGGGCATCGCCGCGCGAGCCGAGTCTCCCGGTGAGGCGCCTGTTCCGCCGCGAGGACGGGATCGGCTCGGCGGGAGCACCGCCCACCCGAAGCCTCTCCCTTTCGTTCGGTCTCGCCTAACCGCACCGCGGCCGGATTGTAGCGGGTGCATTGACCGTTTTCACCCTGTTTCAAAAGTTTTGAAAAACGAACGAGCCCCGCGAGTGTGAGGTGGTGCGACCATTATTGATCCATGAATATTCTGCGGACGTCGTGCGGAAGGGAGCGCGGCGACTCTTACGTGTCATTGGGACGCGCGGACATAGGGGCCGCGCCGACCGCCGCTCTTTCGCTCGAGTTGAATCGGTCCGATCACGATTCCCCGATCCGCGGCCTTGGCCATGTCGTAGATGGTCAACGCCGCGATCGCCGCGCCGGTAAGGGCCTCCATCTCGACTCCCGTCCGGGCGGTCGCCCGCACCGTGCAACGAACCGAAATCCGCTCCGGATCGACCCGCGCGAATTCGACTTGAATCCCGTCGATCGGCAACGGATGGCACATGGGGATCAAGTCGCTCGTCCGCTTGGCTCCGAGGATCGCCGCTACTCGGGCCGTCGCAAGCGCATCACCCTTGGGCAGTGTGCCGGCGAGCAGCGCATCCAACACGGCGCCGCGCATGGTGACGAGCGCCGATGCCGTCGCCTCGCGCACCGTTACGGGCTTGTCCGCGACGTCGACCATGCGCGCTTCGCCTTGCGGCGAAATGTGTGAGAGCTGGGGTTTGTCCTCGGGCGTCTTCATTCCATTCGTCATTGGCCTTATCCGACTGCATTGCGTGCTCACGACCACCGGCGGACCAATTGCCCTTGTGGACATGTTTCTCGGACGCTTCTCTCGGAGTCGGCGCAAATGTCCGACGGCGTATCGCTGACTGACGTACGGATTGGCCGAGGGTCGCAGCGTCCCGAATAACCCACGGTGTCGATGCAGGCTATAGGCCTATGCCACACATTCTTCAACAGGCTTTTGGCGCCGGTGGACTACAAGAGACGACGGACATTACCGGCGCCGCCGAACGAACTTCGGCGTTCCCGCCATTATCGGTGCGGCTCGCCCTGAACGGGTTCATGTCCGTTTCAGCCCCAACCGATACGCTACGCGTGTCCACGTGTCAATCCACACAGGTCGGTTCAATCGCGCGCTCCGCGCGTCACGACGAGAGCATGCCGTCGCGACTTCTGCGTTGGTTCACGAATGCCCGCTCGCACCGGGTGATATGCCTGCTTCTCGGTGTCTGGTTGCTGAACGCGTTCGATTTGGCGCTGACGGTGATCGCCCACGGGCAAGGCCTGTTGGTCGAGCAGAACCCGATCGCCCGACAGATGTTGGACAACGGAATCGTTTCGATCATCCTCTACAAGGTCGGTCTCGTCTGCATCGGCACCTACCCCTTGCTCAAGTTCCGCAAGCACCGAATCGCCGAAATGGGCACCATGATCGCCATCGTTGCCTACGCCATGCTCGCGGTGCATTGGGATAATTGCTACCGGCTGTACGCGGTCGCGGGCACATACGGCTAGCCCTTCGAAGCGAGCGCGGTCGCCAATGCTGCAGGCGCCGGCTATGCCAATACCGCGGGCCAAGGTGGTGTTGTTTCAGCGGCCCGCTACTCCCCGCACGGTGGCGTGGGGCAGGTGTGGTTCCACGTGTCCGGGATGCAGAGCGTCTGGACCAGCGTGATCGAGCCGTCGTCGCCGTCCACGCAGATGTTGATGTCATGGCTGAGGCACCCGATGACACCGATCCGGCCGTTGTTGTCGCCGTGCGAACCGTCGGTCGAGTCGTCCTTGATCCGGATGCAACGGGTATAGACGAACCGCGTCGACGGCGCAGTGGTCCACCCGCCCTCGCGGCCCGAGCCGCATGCTTCAGCTTGCGCGATCGCTCGAAGCCTTCGGACGCACGCTACGGATAACTTCCCTACCAGCCCGTTGAAAAAGTGTGGCACTGGTTTCCAGCCAGTGTTTTGACCGGCAACGGGTCCGCCCGCTTGCGGGTACCGGTGCCACACGGATACAGCCCTTTTTCAACAGGCTGCTACGGACACCCGGTCAGACACGCCCATTCGGGAGTAGAGATCAG
>JADFHG010000385.1 GCA_022567365.1 Planctomycetota bacterium
GGGTCAGGCCGCTTGCGGGTGCCGGTGCCACACCCTAGCCGCGATAGGGTGGATCGATGACCTGCCTCAACCATCTGAACGAAACGACGGCGGTGTCGTTGGCATATCCCGCTTGTCGGTTGATGTCCGTCACGAGGGGTGGTCGCTACTCTTTGCGGGGACGGCACGACGGGGGGACGCTGCTACCTCTTCCATGGGCGCCACGCGGCGTTGCCGGTACTTTTTGAACGCGCTGGCAGAACAGCTTCCATTGAAGGGGACCGGTCCCTCACGTCGGCAATCGCAAACGAGGTTGCCATTCCGGCCGATTCGTACCACAATCTCACGCCGCCACGAAGGGACCGGATATGGCCATCCGATCTACGGTGGCCGATAGACGTATTGAACCCCCCGGATCGACCATGCGACTGAGAGACGCATGGAACCGGGAGGATAGACGGTGCAGCCGAGTGCATCCATTGAACCGGAAGGAAAAACGAGTTGCCCGATGTGCGGTCCGCACCGATCCGGGCAAATCTGAAAACCAATGATCACAGCGGCTGAACAACACGCGTCCACGTCCTCCGCAGCGGCTGGCGAGCCCGCGCACGAGGGAATCAGGGAGACGATCGATTCGATCGTGGTGGCGTTCATTTTGGCTTTCGTCTTTCGGGCCTTCGTCATCGAGGCGTTCATCATCCCGACCGGATCGATGGCACCGACACTTTATGGTGCCCACGGAACGATCACTTGCGCGGATTGCGGTACCGAATTCGCGTACGGCTTGCGGGATCTGAAGGCCGGGTTGCAGGGTCAACGGCCTCGCCACGGAGGAAGCCCGAGCAATCCCAAAGCCAGATGCCCCAACTGCAATCACGTCAATGTTGATTTGAAGTACACGAACGCACGGCGTAACGCCGAATCCGGCGACCGCATCCTCGTGTTCAAATGGCCGTTCGACTTCGGCGGCAAAGGGTTGGACCCGCGGCGTTGGGACGTGACCGTGTTCAAGGATCCGTCCGACGGTACGACCAACTTCATCAAGCGATTGGTCGGACTCCCCAATGAAGTGCTCATGCTCCTCGACGGCGACCTCTACGTCGCCCCCGTCGAGGCACTTGACGAGGCAGAGGTCAGCGCGTTCAAACAGCAGCAACGGGCCAAGTTCGAGCAACGAATGGGGGGGCGTCGCGGGCGTCTTCAGCCGCTACCGGAACGCATACTCCAGAGCCTCGACGACAAGCTGCAAATCGCGCGCAAGACGGATGCCGCCCAGCAGGCGCTTTGGTCTCCGGTGTACGATCACGACTACCCGCCTCAAACGCGCGACGCAAACCAGCCATGGTGGCGACGGGGCAAGGGTGAGACCTCCGGGTGGAACACCGAACATCGCACGGTCCGATTCGAGGCTCGCGGCACTCCGGCCGATTACATCGAGCTTGGCGGAAAGAAGATCGTCGCGTCCTGCGCCTACAACACCAGCAAGTCCATCCCGGACCCGCCGGTTTCAGATCTTCGCGTCCGCTTTGTCCTGACGCCCGAGAGCCAAGACGGTTTGTTGCGCGTCCGTCTCACAAAGCAAGGGGTATCCTTCTGGGCGACCATCCAAATGGACGGCGCGGTCTCCATCTGCGAATCGGACGGCGAACCCACCGCTGAAACACCGCCGTGGCTCACCACGCGTGTGTCGCCGTTTCAGCCCGGCAAACCCGTACAGGTGGCATTTGAAAACCTGGACTATCGTCTCGCACTTTCGATCGCGGGCCAAGAAGTGCTCGCGACCTCGACGAACCGTTCCGACGACGCATACTACGGTCCGCACATTGCGGCGTTGCGAAAGATGCGATCTCCACCAAGCGGTCGGACGCCTCGAAACTACAAGACCGTTCCGCCGCGCATCTATGCGGCAAACGGCGACCTTTCGCTCGTTCACCTGGTCGTCGAAAGGGACGTGTACTATTATGACAACCTTAAATTGAGTGCGCGGCCCTGGACGAATATCCGAGGCTGGGGAACCGCCGGTGCGCCGATCCTCCTGCGCGATGACGAATATTTCATGCTCGGGGACAACAGTGCGGCCAGCAAAGACTCCCGGCTTTGGGACAACTGGGGCAGTCACCTGATCGACCGGGGTGATCGGTTCCAAATCGGCACCGTCCCGCGCGACCAGCTCATCGGCAAGGCCTTCTTCGTCTATTGGCCGATGGGGCATCGCATTGAGTGGTTGCCGATGGCGTTTCTACGCAGAATCGGTATCATCCCGGACATAGGCCGTATGCGGTGGATTCGCTGAGGCGCGCAGCGGCGCCGGCTGCTTGACCGACTGTGGCGGGTCTGCGCATCCGTGCGTCGGTAGACAAGTTATTCACATGGTTGTTCACGGTCGGGATTGCCGCAAGCACTGCGATTCACACTGTAGTTTCTTCAGCATGATGGTCACGGGGGCGGTCGCGGGCTTCGACAAGACGCCCAGCGTATCTTCGCGTAAGTTGTTGATTTGCAACAGGTTATGTTTGTCACTTTCCAGCGAAAGCAAGAATCGGCGTTAGCCCCGCATTGCGATTCGAGAAACCGCCCGTTTGGCGTTTCGCGTAGTTTTCAACACAGTAGGTTGGGGTGTTTGCCCCCTTCAGGCCGCTATGTCCATCGGCGCATCCGGACGTCGATAGCTTCGATCGACGGCTCCGTCGGTGCCCCGATGCGGGCTGCACGCACATGAACCAGGATTCCACGGACGAAACGGTACTGCTCGAGGTGTCCAACCTCGTGAAACGCTACAACGGCAAGGCGGTCGTCGATCGCTTCTCCTTCAACGTGCGCCGTGGCGAAATCGTTGGGTTGTTGGGGCGAAACGGCGCGGGCAAGACGACCACCTTTCGTATGACCGTCGGCATGATCGATGCCCAGGAGGGGCGAGTCATGTTCGATGGTCGAGACGTCACCAACCTGCCGATGTACAAGCGAGCCCAACTCGGCATGGGCTATCTCTCCCAGGAACCCAGCGTCTTCCAACGCCTTTCGGTCACGCAAAACCTGATGGCCATTCTGGAGACGATGAAGGACCTCACGCGAAAGGAGCGTCTCGCCCAAATCGAACAACTCATCGAACAGTTCGGCCTGCAGGATCAACGCAATCAACAGGCGCGCACGCTGTCCGGAGGCGAACGGCGCAAGCTCGAGATTGCCCGGGCTTTGGTGACTCAACCGAAACTCATCATGCTCGACGAGCCGTTCAGCGGTGTGGACCCGAAGTCGGTCGAGGATCTTCAAGCCGAAATCCTTCACTTGAAGCGGGATCGTGGAATTGCCATCCTGCTCACCGACCACAACGTACGAGAGACGTTGCGGGTCACCGATCGCAGCTATATTCTCCACGAGGGTAAGAAACTCGCGGAGGGGGCGCCGCACGAGATCGTCCGCAACCCGCTCGTGCGCAAGGCCTATCTCGGCACGCGATTCCGCGACGACGAGTTCGACGACGACCGCGCCTGAGGCGAGTGGCGCGCCCGCGCCCGCCGCGATCTTCCGGTCCGTGTCTCAAATGCCCGGTCGATTCGCCTTCACCGCCGGTTGACGGGAACCGCGCCTCTTTGCACAATGTCGCAAGTCGCGACAGAGACCCACCCCAGCCGAGGGCGGCTGGACAACTGGTGCGCCGATGCCCAAAGGGCATTGTGGCACACCCGCCCTCGGGTGTGATCTTCCACCCGATGCGGCAACATGCCCGCGATTGCGGCACGGGTGTCGGCGAGACTTGCCCGTAGCGGATGTGGCGGAATTGGCAGACGCGCTGGCTTCAGGTGCCAGTTCCCGCAAGGGAGTGGAGGTTCGAGTCCTCTCATCCGCAGATCGTCAGGCAACGGCGACGCATGCTCGGCGGGGGGGTTCCGTCTCGACGGCTCGCCTGGAATACCGGCAGCGTGCGCCGGGTGGTTGAATTGCCACTCGGACGATCCGCGTAGACCGCCAATCCTCGAGCGTGCTTGCGCTGTGCAGGTGATTCGCCTGCCCTCATTGACCCGCCGCGGCACCGTTGACATTTTCTCGACTCACCGCCGGACGGTAAGAGTGGGTCAACGACTCGCCCTACCTCGCTGTCGATTTGGTCGAAACCCATTAGTCGGCAGGCTCGAAAGACCCCGCGCCGCCCGGCTGTTTCCTGTATATCGACGCTCAGTAAAGCATGATCGCACCGCTGCCTTGGGTCCAGGCGT
>JADFHG010000386.1 GCA_022567365.1 Planctomycetota bacterium
ACGCAGCGCGGTCCTTCGCCGCGGCGAACACTTCGTACCCGTTCTTCGCCGGCATTTTGATGTCGCTGAGGACAAGGTCGAAGGATTCGCGAGCGATTGCCTCCGTGGCCGCCGCACCGTCCGCCACCGCGCAGACTTCGCAGCCGCGGCTGGCGAGCACGTCGCGGACGGTGTCTCGGATGATGTCTTCGTCGTCGGCGACCAACACCTTTCGGCCCGCCAGTATGGGGTCGTGACGGACGGCTCCGGATTTGTGCGGACCGACGATCCTTGACTTGCCCGACGCGAGGTCGTTGAGCGATTCACGAACCGAGCGTGCCTCGTCGGCGAGCGCCCGAACTCGTGATCGAAGCTCGTCTTCGTCCAGGCTGCCTTCGGCGGCATTGTCCAAGTCCGTCGCAAGGTCGCTGAGCGGGGCGGTCACCGCGACTCGAATGTCCTCGCCCATACGCCGGCGC
Source organism: Planctomycetota bacterium (assembly GCA_022567365.1). Taxonomy (GTDB): domain Bacteria; phylum Planctomycetota; class Phycisphaerae; order UBA1845; family UBA1845; genus JADFHG01. The sequence continues at coordinate 459 of JADFHG010000386.1, forward strand.
CCGACCGCCTGTTCCGCCGCCAGCAGCTCGATGACGTGCAATGCCGACGCGACGTAATGACCGAGAACCTCGAGAAGCTGTCGATCTTCGACGCCGTAGGCGCCGAGGCGCGCGGTCGTCAGCGCAATGACACCGATGACCGAATCGCCCAACCTGAGCGGTACCGCCATCGCCGTCCCGGGGGCATCGATACCCTCCACGAAGTACGGGTCATGGGCCACGTCGTTGCTGACATGGCTGTGGCCGCGGGCAGCGACCATTCCACAAATGCCACCGTGGGCATCCGCGGCGATCGTCTCGGATGGGCCGAGTTCGGTCTCGCCCTTGTCCGACTTGGTGGCCAATACGAGATCGAGCTCGTTCTCCCGCCGATCAAGGCGATGAACCGTCAGTCGCGTGTACTCGAACACTTCACGAGTGCCGCGCAGCAGACGTTGTTCGATGAGCCCAACGCGCTGGCCGGGGTCCATGCGGGTAAACTGATCCACGTCAAACGTCGTTAGCGCCCGCCCGACACGCTCGATCGACGCCAGTCTCTCGCGGAACCCGCGCGACGCCGTGCGATCCGAAACCACCACCGCGATTCGAGTGACCTCACCGCTCGTATCGAGCACGGGCGTGATTTGTATTTCGTAGTAAGCGTTGCCAACCGTCGTAAGACTCAGACGGCGGGAGCGCACATAGGACGAGGGATTGCGGGCTTCTTCGCGCGCCCAGGCAAACGTATCGACGCAATAACTCGCCAGGCATCGCCGAAGGTCGTCCGGCAGACTTCGGAGTCGTGGATTGGACCAGATGAAGCAACCGTGCTCGTCGCAGATTCCGATGCCCTGAACCTCGGCTGCGATTCCCGAGGCAGGTGATTCGAAATGACGCGATTCGCTGAGGGAACCGAGGTCCGCACCCGCGGAAATCAGCAGATCGTAGTGTTCCGTGCGCAGCGCCTCGAGCGCGGCCTCGAGCGTCTCGACATGCTCGACGCGCGTGCACACATCGGCCCAACGCACGATGTCCATGCACGCATCGACGTGACCGACAATCAATACATGGGCCTGTTTGAGGCCGGCTTCGTTCATCAATTGCCCCCGCGCCGAGCCTGCACTTCTCATCAACCCCGACGAAATCGCAGGCCCGCACCGGGTCCTTTTCACACTTTTTCCCCCACTCCGGACGCCCCTATCTATCCTAGCATATCAGCCAAGTGCGGTGCCATACAAGTCCCCGCACGGATTTCGCAAGAAATTACTTGCCCTGCCCGACTCCGCCCCCAGCGGGCGACCCTACGGTCCGATATCATAAACGACAAATTGGACAAGTGATACCGATTGCACTGGCGATTCAGGCATCGGAAGACGCGCGGAAAGCGCAAAGCTTGCGCACGACGCTTGACGCGGGGCTGCGAAAACGACAACCGTGGACGAACGGCTGCGGCGCTAGGGGGTCGTACCGGCGACCGGCCGTGCCGCCGGACGTCACTCTCGCACGCCCGCCGCCGTCGCTTCGTACGGAACACGCCTCCACGGTCTGCGACTCTCTCCGAATGCCCCGTGCCGCAGGGATGCACATCGGCCGCGTGGCATGCCTAATATGACAGCGCTGGAATGTCCAAAACAAACCGAGCCGCGGGCTTCAGCCCGCGCGGCGTCCCGGTATCCGATAGCGCCAAGCCGCCCTGAGACCGCGCAGGCTGAAGCCTACTGTGCGAATAGGTGCTTCTAGCGCTGTCAAACTCAGCGAAGCGCAGGCATGGTGGATCGAACGTCGGCAGGGCACCGAACGTGCCGGGGTCCGCGGCTGGGATATCCCACCCGAGCGCTACCGGGATCCCGGAGGTCCGGCCGACCCCCCGTACGTGCGGCAGGGGCCTGGCTCGGCAGGAGCCTCGTCTTCCCCATCGATCGGCGGCCGTTGGAGCAGTTCCCGCTTGTGTGTTCCGAGTCGCGGGCTTCGGCCCGCGCGATCTCTCGCCGTTTGATGCCTTGCGAATGTCGGTGGATCCGGCATACGAAATCGGGAAATGCCCTTGTGTGCCTACCCCGTCCCGGTTGACGGGGTCATTCGACGTTGACAAATTACGGTGACGACGTATCAGCCATGAGCCGGGGATTCGCACGCACGCGGCGATGCGGTTTGAACCGTGGCCGAGGCGAGCAACCTTGCCGTCGATCGAGCGCGCTGCGCGGCGCCGTGGGCAACCGCAGCCGCGCGCTTTCCGGTTGCTCGAAGCAACGGGGACGTTTCCCCGAATGCTGATAACACGGTTTCGCCAACCGTTCAATGCTGTCACGCCGATTGGCAAGATCGAGGACGCCAAGCGTGTTGTCGATGCTTGCGGTGTCGGCCGTAGGGTGGATTCTCCGATAAAGGGGACAACAGTTGGGTGCCGAGTCCCGGTGCGCGTAGGATCGAGAAATGGCGGACGATCAAACAAGAGAAGACGCCCCAGGCAAAGAGCCGATCGGGCAAGACGACATCGACGCGCTGATGAACGCGGCGGGCGGTGGCGACGCGTCGGCTGAGGATCCCGCCGCGGTTCCGGACGCTCCGGAATCCGGCGGCGTGGTCGATCAGGCGTCAATCGACGCGCTCTTCGACAACGGTCCGGGCGAGGGGGCGGCTGCGGCCGCCGCAGAGCCGGCGACTGAAGCGCCGGAGACCGGGAGCCAAACGATCGACCAGGGTGATATCGATGCGCTCCTCTCGGGTGGCGGCAGCGATGCGGGATCGGCGGCTTCCTCTCCCGCGGAACCAACACCGGCCGAGCCCGCTGCCGCAGTGGACACGCGGTTGGATTCGCTGGGGCGGCCTTTTGACGAAGCCGCCGCGGCAATGCAAGCGGCGATCGAGGAAGAGCAAGCCGCCAAGGCGGCCACCGCGGAGAACGCTTCTCCGGTCGAATTGCCGGAATTGGCGCCGGACGTCGACGGAGCCGCCGGGCCCAACCGGATGAGCATGCTCAATGACGTGAAGCTCCGCGTGAAGATCGAGCTCGGGAAGACGCGAATGCGAATCGAAGACGTGCTCAAGCTGGGCGACGGCAGCGTGGTCGAGTTGGACAAGCTGGCGGGTGATCCGGTCGACGTGTTCGTGAACGACCGGCTCATTGCCCGAGGCGAGGTGCTCGTGCTCAACGACAACTTCTGCGTCCGCATCAACGAGGTAATGACGGCGGACCCTCATCGAGTTAGCGCATGATGTTGACTGCTATGGTGCGCGAGATTTCGTACTCCTCTCCAGCCTGCTCATACCGCGGCCGACGGTCCGGGCTTCGTCCGGCTCGCACCTTCGTGTGTTTCGCGGCAATCGTCACCGCAGTGGCAGCGGCACAGGATTCGGTCGTGGTAGACGGGGCGGACGGCGATTCGATATTTTCGTCGAATCACGGCGCCGAAATCGGCTCGGCGACGGCGGAAGTCGTCGCCCCCGGAGAATCGGACGGGCTGCGCGAGGACACGTCCACACCAGGGGCGGATACCACAGAGCCGGACGATGCGGCGGCGGCGCGGCAATCCACGTTGAATCAGACCCGCGGTACGCGGCCCAGTTCGTCAACGATGCGACGGCGAATGGGGGAATCGTTGGAACGCTCCACGGATTTCGCGAAGGATACGGTTTGGTATCGGAGCAGCATTGTCTCGTTGGCGAGTGTTCTGGTCGTGGTCGGCGGCGTGTACTGGCTGCTTCGGCGTTGTGTACCGTCGATTCGCGCTTCCGAAATCGGCGCGTGG
>JADFHG010000387.1 GCA_022567365.1 Planctomycetota bacterium
CGTCATATTTACGCCTGCGCATGGCATCGGAAATCGTACCCGCGTCATCCGGCGAGGCGCTCGCGGAATCGACCGATTCCGATCGGTCGGCCGTCATCCCTTCTCGAACGGCGTCGCGCGTCGTCTTGAGCTGGGCGAGCGACGCCGCGCTCCGATCGCCGGCTTGTGCCAACACTGTGACACCATGGGTCATAAACTCGAACAGCGGCTTGATCGACTGGAACCGGATCGTCCAACCGATCATCTCGGCGAGGACAAAGACGCCCAGATGGCCCCACCAAGGTCCGTACCAGATGCCCGCGCCGAACAGAAGGACCACGATCACGAGCACTTCCACCGCGATCGAAAGCGCGAGCCAACTCGCGAGACGGCGGACCGCGACGTCGAAGAGGAACAGCGGGAGCAACAGCCACGATAAGACCCATTCCCAAACCGGCCGCTTGGCTTCGGTCGGCGGCAGGTCATGGCTGAACACGTCGTGTTCTTCGACGGGCGCCGCCATGTCCAGCCATCGGCCGCCGGTGATGTCGGCCACCTGGCGAAGCAGCGCCTCGTTGGTCTGCAGGTCTCGAAACTCGGGAGAATAAGGGACCGTCAGCCCCGTGCGAAGCATACCTCGATACTTGCCGCCCTCGAAGATCTGGACGTTGGATAGATATTGGCCCGCTTCATCCGTGTCGAAGACGGCTTCGTAGTGTCCCGGACCCGTTTGAGTCCAAGCGATCGGTTTGGCCTCGCCGTCCGGTCCCACGATCTTGCCGCGCAGTTGGAGGAAGTTGAGATAACTCGCGTCCTTGTCCAATGCGTCGACGGTGATCCGCGCCCGCGTGCCCTCGACCTTGACCCGCACGTCCATGTTGGCGGGGGCTTCCTGCCGCATCGTCCAACGGACGATCTGGGTCCAGAAGCTGGCGAATTTCTCCCACTTGGTCCAGTCCTCGCCCCAGCGCGGCCAATAACCGCTGGTAAACGCCACGGTCTTGCCGAGTTCGCACTGCCAATACGCGAGCACCGGGTCGTCGCCGTCGTCCGTCGCACGGACAATGGGCACCTGAACATTGGTGCTCAGCTTCGGAGAGGTCAGGACCATGCCGCCGAGCGGCGGGACACCGCTATTCGGATCAAGCCCGGCGAGGAGCTCACTGCCGTATTGAACAATCTGCGGCTGGAACGGCTGATCGCTGATCAACGGGCGGCGCACCACCTTCGACTCCTTGACGAAAATCTGCGGGAGCGCCTGCGGGTTCTTGGGTGCGTAGTACCGCCCGCCGGTCTTGCGCGCGATGTTTTGCATCGTCCTGGCCATGACGTGCGAACCGAATCCGATGCCGATCGTGCTCACGGTGATGTTCGCTTTCTTGTACTTGCTCAAGAGGGAAGCCGACGGTGGCGACGGGTCTCCGTCGCTGATGATGATCATGTGCTTTTGCGCGGCGTCGCGTCCGAGACCGGAGGTCAGCGTCTTGTAGGCCATTTGCATCGTCGGCGCGAAGCTGGGCATGTCGCCGATTTGCATCCGCTGAATGCGGGCCTTGATCGCCGGCTTGTTGTTGGCAAGCCCAAACGGCACCTCCCAATTGACCCCGCCCGGAGAGTATGTATACGCGATCACGCCGAAATAGTCCTGCGAGCTGATGGTATCGACGCTCTTTTTGGCCATCTCCTTGCCCCAGTAGTTGCCGCGGGGCATTTCGCAACTGTGCATGATCAAGACGAGCGCGCCGCGCGGGATGACCTTCTTGTGTTTGATCTCGAACGAGACCGGCATGATTTCCTCGATCGGTGTGCCGATCCATCCGCCCGCCCCGAATCCCTCGTCGCCGCCGAGCATGATGAGGCCGCTGCCCATGTCCTTGACGTACGTCGCGAGTTCGTGTTGCTGCTTTTCGGTGAACGCGGTCGCCGGCACGTTGGAGAGAATGATCGAGGCGTAGTTCGTCATCTCGATCAGGTCGAAGGTGGCCAGGTCGGCGACGTCTTTCAACTCGACGTCGACGTTTTCGCTCGCCAACGCCTCGGCCAAGACGGCGTCAAAATCGGTGTCGGTCGATAGGAGCAGGACTCGGCTCGAACCGCCGACGAAGGTAAACGCGGACTGGGAGTTATTGAGCGTAATGGCGTCCATCGACTCGTGATCGGGGCGAAATGTGGCCTCGTAGCGCTGCACCCCGGTCGTATTGACGGGCAGCTTGAAATAGAACGTGTTGGATCCGGGATCAAGCTCCACCCGCGAAAGCTCCGGCGGGATGGGAACGAGTTGGCCGTTGTGGTAGATGGAAATCGTGCCGCTGGCCGGACGATGCGACTTGATCACCATGTGGATCGGCACTTGCTCGCCCTGCTCCGCATAGGTCGGGGCGCGCATCCGGTCAAAGTAAATCTCATTGTGATGCTTGTACCAAAGCGGCACCACGTCGATCGGGATGCCGTCGGCCATGCAGCGCCTCGCTTCGCCCAGAATGTCGCCCATGTTGTCATTGCCGTCGGACATGAGGACGATGCGCTTCGCGGTGTCGTGCGGGAACATCGCCATTGATAGACGTATTGCGCCGGCGATGTCCGTCCGATCGGTGTTGGGCATTTGGGGCAGACGACCCGGCGGAATGTGATACCCGCCGCGCATCGGGAGCTGTTGGAGGAACGCGGTGCGGGCGAAGTCGATCATCCCCACGCGATCGTCCGCCGGCAGCTCCTTCGTGACCTTCGCGATGAACTCCTCCTGCGCGGTCTGCAACTCCTGAACGCTGTGCGAGCGGTCCATGACGAACATGACCGTCAGATCCTCGTTGCGACGGACCGACTGCACCCCCGCGAGACACACGGCCAACAGGAGAATCAGCATGCTCCGCGCGATGATCGCCAGCACGCGCCGCGTGGGATCAAGCCCGGCGAGGCTGCGAATGGAAACGCCGACCAGGACCGGCACGAGCGCGCACAGCCACAGCCACTCGGGCTCTTCAAATGAAAACGGCAGGTTGACGGCGAGCATCGTCATGGACGGATGATCTGGATACGGCTGTTGAGCGAGTCCAACAAATAGACGTTGCCTTCCGGTCCGTAGGCAGCGCCCCACGGCGCCGAAACCTCACCGAGCCGGCGACCGCTCCGCCCCCAAACGCGCAGCGATCGCCCCTCCTTGGAAAACCACTGGAGGCGATTTCCTTCGTACTCGCAGACCATTACGGTATTGTCCGGCGACATGCAAATATCGTACGGGTAGCGAAGTTGCCCGGGCTCGTCGCCGAACCCACCGAAGACCGCCAGCACTTCGCCGGTCAGCGACAACCGAACGATCCGGTGATTGCACGCGTCGGCAATCCAAAGCGTCTGCTCATCATCGACCGCGAGACCCGCCGGTCGACTCACGCGGACACCTTCGATCGGATCCTCCGCCATCGCCTGTACGAAACGCAGGTCCGGGGTCCACTTGGTAATTCGATCATTCTCGTGGTATTCGGCCACATAGATAAAACCGTCCGCGTCGAACGCCACATCGGTCGGAAGCTGGAACTCGCCGTCCCCGAAGCCCTCGCGACCGAATTCGTCGAGCAGGTTCCCATCGCGATCGTAGATCAGCACACGATGGTAATGTGTGTCCGGGACGAAGACACGCCCGTCCGGGTGGATGGCAATCCCGACGGGCTTGCCCTGCTGCTTCTGCGGGGTTCGCCAAACCGTCTCAAATGTGCCGTCCGATGAAAACCGCTGAATCCGCGCCGACTTATCGACGACGTAGATCGATCCGTCGGGACCGGACGCAATCGCTCGCGGATAGCTGAACTCGCCGTTGCCCAGCCCCCGCTCGCCGAAGACCCCGACGACCCCGTTCGGCGTGAGCGCGGGAGGATCGCATCCAAACGCCTGAAGCACGAACATGGCGCCGAAGGTCGCTACGATCCGGGTAGGTCTCACGCCAAAGGCTCGGTGTTGTCTTGGGTCACGCATGATCTCGCGAGTCGCGCGCCGGCAGGAATGGCTGTGAACGATGCAGGTAGTCGGAGCGCTATTGTCGTTTGTCACGTTGTTTGCGTCTTATCCGAACCGCGACCGTAAGGGAGCGGACCAAAGAAACCGCTCCCTTACCCGCCTGTTGAAAAAAGCGGACTGTGGATGTGGCACCGGCTAATAGCCGGTGATAAGACGGGCTATTAGCCCGTCCCACACTTTTTCAGCAGGCTTTTAC
>JADFHG010000388.1 GCA_022567365.1 Planctomycetota bacterium
CGACCGTACCTGCGTGCGTCAGGCGCTGCTCGATCCCCATGGGCCGACGTCGCACCGTCGCCACCGCGCGGGCCGCGCGGCGACGGCGCGACCGCGAGCGTACCGTTCACCACGCGAGCCGTGCGCACGGCGGGATGCGCTATCGAAGGTTGGGCTTCCAATCGTAATCGAAGTAGGTCGTCTCCCAGGTTTCGTGGCTCAGCGACCGCGCCACCGGCCAGCCGGCTCGCCGGCACCGCATCGCTCACATGCCGGGATAGAAACTCGGCGATCGAACCCGCCCTCGGATTCGAACGAGGATCCGCAAAGTCCTTGGCGTACCATTGCGAGATCCGCGAAACGCACATCCGCCGCAAGCGGCGATCCAACGCCGCCCGCCCCCGGTCGTTGACGAACCGCCGGGCGGTATCGTCCAATTGCGCCTCGATCCGGTCGGCCGCGTACGTCTCGTGGTCGAGTTTCGGACGGCCCATCGCCCCACATACCCGGGCGAAGTGCATACGCAGATCCAGCGCGATCGCGCCGACGATTCGATAGAACTTCACGTCGGATTTCGTCGCCTCCGCGTGTTGTAGCAGCACGCCTTGCTCGATCTCGTCCAGTGTATACCGCCGATCGCCGATCTGAAACCGCAGCCCGACGAAAAACGCCGGCCACCGGTTCGTCAATATCGGCAACCTCGACGTTGCGGACACTGAATTCGCCCGATTTCGTTCGATCGGTCGGCAGAGTTGCGATCACCCCGTGGATCACCACGGCGTTTTCCGCGCTGATCCAGAACGCGAGACGCGCCTTTTCGTTCCCGACTTCCGCCGGATTTGTATTCGCCAAACGGTACAGATATTGCAAGAATCGTGTGTCCCCAGCGAGCGCGGCGTAGTCCGCGAGGCCAGCGGCATCCACGTGGTCCGCGCCGACAAGACCCCAAAGACCGTGGTCAAACCCGGTGTGCGCCCAGGAGTGGGCGAATCCTGCGTTCGCGGGCACCGGGGTCTCAATTCCCGACCCTGAAATTATCGCGGGTACGAGGAGAACCGCAAACTGCATTGTCCGGGGCCTGGGCGTTGTTCGGCTCGTGCCCAGTCGACAAGCGGGCCGCTGTCGCCGCATCCATGCCGCTACCGACGTCCAACGACGCCCAACCGTCCGTTGAAGAAATAGCGGCCGCCCCGCGCGGGGGCCGTAGAACCAACGGGGCTTTTCGATCTTTCGCACGCTACACAAAAACAGACAACGCTCCAAGTGTACCGCGACGCCCAAGAGAGTCCAGCGCAGCCGCGGAGTGGTGCATCCTCGCGGCTGGGAGGAGCTGTCAACATGACGGCATCGGACTCGGGCAATGCGCCGAGAGCACGGTGTCGGACTCGCATGCCGCGCCGATTACTTGACTCGCGCCTCGGTAGGTCTAGAATCCCGCCCTTTGAAAGCAACCGATCGAATCCGTAGGGTGCTAAACGCCGCGTGGCTGAGCTGAAACTCTCCCAACTATGCGAATTGCTCACCGAAAAGGGCGTGCCCGCGCGCCGCGACGGCGAGGATTGCATCGTTCGGGCGGTCAACACGCTCGAGGACGCCGGGGAAGGTGAGATCAGCTTTCTTGCCAACCCCAAGTACGAAGACGCTCTGCGAACATCGCACGCTACGGCCGTGCTCGTCAGCGACGCCACGACCGTCCCCGACCATATCTCGGCCGTACGATGTGCCGACCCATACGTCGCCGTAGCGCTCACGGTCGTTGCGATTCATGGCTTTCGAAAGCACCCGCAATGGGGCGTGTCCGAGCGTGCGGTCATCGATCCCTCGGCGCGCCTGGGCAAAGGTTGCCACCTCGCCGCTGGCGTTTCCATCGCGGCTGGGGTCACGATCGGCGACAACTGCGTTTTCTATCCCGGCTGCTATGTCGCGGACGGCGCGAAAATCGGTGACGACTGCGTACTGTTCCCAAACGTGGTGGTCTACGACCACTGTGTGCTCGGCGATCGTGTGACGATCCACGCGGGTTCGGTGATCGGCGAAGACGGTCTGGGATTTGCCCCGGTCGGCGACAAATGGCTCAAGATACCGCAGGTCGGGCGCGTCGTCGTCGGCGACGACGTCGAGATCGGTGCCAACTGTACCATTGATCGCGCGACCCTGGGTACGACCGAGATCGGCTCGGGGACGAAGTTCGGCAATGTGGTCGTCATCGGCCACGGTAGCAAGATCGGCACCGACTGCCTGTTCGTCGGGCTCGTGGGTATGGCCGGATCGGTAACCGTAGGACATCACGTCACACTCGGCGGTCAAGTCGGCGTTCGCGGACACGTCGATATCGGCCGTGGCGCGCAGGTCGCCGGGCAGTCCGGCATTACGTCGAACATCGAGCCCGGTATGAAGGTATTCGGCCTGCCCGCGAGGAAAAAGGAAGACGCGATGCGGTCGATGTTTGCCGTGCAGAAACTCCCGGCGATGTTCAAACGCATCAGAGCGCTCGAACGCGAAATCCGCGAGCTGCGCAGTCGCGCCGACTCGGAGTGAGGCCGATCGTCTCCCGCGGCGAACTGATCCGGGAAGAAAAGGTGTCAGGAAGAGTTTTGGGCATTCTGAACAGGATCTATAGGGTTTGCGCATAGACGACCACGGCCCGGCACGCAGTTGGGATTCGATTTCTTCCTCGGCAACCATCGCAAAGCAGCTAAAATTCTTCCTGACACCTTTTTCAGCTCCCTCGGTCCTACGCCCGGTATCGCGGAAATGCAAACGGGCGGCGATGCCATTTGTCGGCATCGCCGCCCGTTGTTGTTTGGTCTCTACCCGTTTCCGAATCGCGCGGGACGACACTTCAGCGCTCGTGCGCCGCTGAAAGCCCGTTACCCGCGGCAGAGACGTTGTGCCCACGCCCGCCGAACCAAGGGGCCGGTAGCCCTTTGCGGCCACCGCTTCTCTCTAAAGGTCCGCCGAAACGCGCCGTTGGCGTCCCTAGACCATGTCTTTGAGATTCTTCAGTGCGGTGACCTTGACGACGTTTCGGGCCGGTTTGGCCTTGAACATCATCTCTTCCTTCGTAAAGGGATTGATACCCATGCGCGCCTTGGTGGCGGGCTTGCGGACCACGCGGACCTTCATGAGCCCGGGTACCGTAAAGGCGCCGGGGCCGCGTTTGCCGAGGTCTTTCTTGATGAGACCGGCCATTTCGTCGAATACCGCGGCGACCTGCTTGCGCGTCAGGTCCGTCGATTCGGCGATGTTGGTGAACAGTTCGGATTTCGTCCGCGACTTCACGGCCTTCTTGGCCGCCTTCTTCTTTGCCATTTGAGCTTCCTTTCACAAATAGAAACGTACTTCTCCGGTGACTTCCGCATGAATCTAACGCGGAAAGTCTTGAAATCAAGGGTTGTTTCGTACAATGTGGAGCTTTTTCGCTAGTTTTTTTGGGATATGCGGATATTTCTCGCGGGGCTTGGCGGGTAACCAGTCGTAGCGGTGGGCGTTCGTCGACCGACGGGCGCGACGCTTGACGCCGCTCATCGCACGCCTAACCGCGACTGTCTTCTGCCCATGACGTGCCATCACGACGCATGCGACCGACGTCGCACTCCCCGATTCATCCCGTCTCGCGAGAAAGACGATTGTGCGTATCAGTATTGGAAAGACGGTCCCATCGGCTTGAATCGATGGTTGGTTGCCGCGCCGAGCCATAGGCCGGCTCCGAATCGCGGCGGGCCGACCGCCTCGATCGCGGGCTCGGCGGCGGCTCAATACACTTGAACTCTCGGGGTCCGGCATAAACCGTCCACACGGTATCTCCGACGATGAAAACGCGGGATCGCCGCGCCGCCGGTCGTTAATCGTGCCGCATTGTGATCTCGTGGATGTGGCGGGTGCGTCGCGGCGCGTAGTCTTGCGGGTTCTTGGGGACGACCCCAATCCGAACCGCGACCGCGAGGGAGCGGACATCGCGTTTTCTTCCGCTCAACCCCGACCCGGAAGTCCAGGCGTGACGATGCACCAGGTTCACGCAGGCCGCTCCGCCGGTAAAGCAAGCTCGCTGGCCGGTGGCGGCTCTCGGGTTGCCACAATAATGGGGTACGCGCATGGGCGGCCCAGGCGAAGGGTTCCGGCGGGGAGCGGCTTTCACGGGCGACGGGACGCAGTTCCGGAACGGCATTTGGCTTTTCACCGCTGCAGAGGTGCCAG
>JADFHG010000006.1 GCA_022567365.1 Planctomycetota bacterium
CGATCTGGCGTCCGCTTTCTCGCTGGACGACAACGCGAACGGCGTCCCGGACGAATGCGACATCGACTGCAACGCCAACCTCGTGCCGGACGATCTGGATATCCAGAACGGCACCAGCATGGACTGCGACGCGAACGGCGTGCCCGACGAGTGTGATCCGGACTGCAACAATAACGGCGCGCCTGACGCGTGCGACATCTCCGGTGGGACAAGCGAAGACTGCGACGAAAACGGCGTGCCGGACGAGTGTGATCCGGACTGCAACAATAACGGCGCGCCCGACGCGTGCGACATCTCCAGCGGGGCGAGTGAGGATTGCAATGGATCGGGTGTGCCCGACGAGTGCGAACTCCAAAACGCCGATTGCAACGAAAACATGATCCCCGATGAATGCGATCCGGATTGCGACGCCGACGGTATCCCGGACGATTGCGACGGCGAGGTGCTGTTCCATGACGACTTCGAGCAGGATCTCGGCTGGACAACGGCGAATCTCGGCGCCACGTCGGGTGATTGGGAACGCGGGGTTCCCGTCAACGATTCGGGTTGGAACCACGATCCGTTCTCCGATTCAGACGGCAGCGGGCAATGCTACCTGACCGAAAACGCACTCGGGAACACCGACGTGGACGGCGGGGCGGTGGCTTTGATGTCGCCGATCATCGACATGTCGATCGGCAGTATTACGATTCAGTACGACTTCTTCCTCAAGCTGACCGAAGACGACCAGGGTACCGACTGGTTGCGCGTCGAGATCAACAGCACCGGCGGGGTCGGCGATTGGATCCAAATCGCACAACACGATACGAACGGTGGGCTAGCTTGGCGGACGCACGCCATCACACCCGACGATCTGGACGCGCTGGGCGTGGAAACGACGAACTCCATGGTCCTTCGTTTCATCGCCAACGACGGCAATCCGCAGAGCATCGTCGAGGCCGCATTGGACGCCTTCTTTGTGATGACCGTGGCGCTGGATTGCAATGACACCGGTGTCCCGGACACGTGCGAGACGATTGCCGACGGCGACTACGACGGTGACGGCGCCGTCACGCTTGCCGATTGGACCGCTTTCGCCCAGTGCATGGCCGGCCCCGATGTCCCCCCGACGCATCCCATTACCCAATGCGTCGATGCATGCCTTGCGGCGTTTGACGCGGATCTCGACGGCGACGTGGACATGGGGGACTTTGGCACTTTCATGACGGTGTTTGACGCCCCGTAGGCGGCCGGTTTTTCGAGGGGCTGGTGTCGCGATTCAAACGGATGGCCTTTCATCCGGACCTAGGCCGTGAGGGAGGGGTGGTGCTTGCATCGGCCGGGCCGCTTCCTAACGAGCGCGGTTCGGATCAGGCCCACCTCCCCAAATCTGAATCACTACGCTAGAATAGTCCGATGGCCCAACCTCCCCGATCGAGCCGGCGCCGTTACCTAGAGCTCCGCAAGAAAGACCGCGCCAAGAAGACAAAGCACAAGCGCCCGGTTCGGACCGACGGGACGGTTCCCGCCGACGATCGCGAGAATCGCACCGCCCATCGCGCCAGAAAGTTCAGCGAACTCTTCGGGGCGTTTTGGAGAATGGTGCGCGCGTATCGCGCCATGCTCTTGTTGTCGTTGGTGACCGCCTCGGTCTCGACGCTTCTCGGCATCGCCCCCCTTTATGGCACGAAACTGGTCGTCGACAATGTCCTCGGCGGCAAACCGTTGCCGGAGGGCATTCCGTCGTGGATCAGAATCCCCCACGACTCGCAGCGACTCCTCGCATGGACGGCGATAGCCATGGTGAGCCTGTCGGTGGTGTCTCTGGCCGTCGGGTTGTGGGGGCGTTGGCAAGCCACGCGGGTGGCCATGAGGGTCGGCGCGCACGCCCGCCGCACGGTCTTCGCCCACGCCATACGTCTGCCGCTCCACCGGGTGTTTCAACTCAAGAGCGGCGGTATCGCCAGCATCCTTCGCGAAGACGCCGGCGGAATCGGCAACCTCGTTTTCTCCATGGTCTACAATCCGTCCAAGGCCGTCGTACAGCTCGTCGCCAGCCTCTTCGTGCTCATGTTCGTCGATTGGCGAATGCTTCTCGGATCGCTCGCGCTGATCCCGACCGTGTGGTACACGCACAGCACGTGGGTCACCCGGATTCGACCCTTCTGGCGCGAGATTCGCCAGATGCGACAGGAGATCGACGGGCAGGCGACGGAGACCTTCGGCGGAATCCGCATTGTCCGCGGCTTTGCGCGGCGACGAACCGAGAACATCCGTTTCACCGTCGCGAATCACGTCATGGCTCGGCGTGAGCTATTTGCGTGGTGGTGGATGCGCGGTGTGGACGCGGCGTGGACCGTGCTCATCCCGGTGGCCACTGCCATCCTGCTCTGGTACGGCGGCTCGCGCGTGCTTCACGATGCCGAGCGCCTTCGCAGCGGGCTAATCACCGCGAGCGAGGCGCTGACTGTGGGCGATCTCGTGGTCTTCCTGGCCTATCTCACGGCGCTGCTCGGTCCCATTGCGATGCTGGCGCAGAGCGCGACCGCGCTTCAGAACAACCTTGCCGGTTTGGACCGCACGCTTGATTTGCTCGCCGAGCCGAGCGAGGTTCCGGAAACGCCCGGCCTCATCAAGCTGAGAAAGAGCGAGGTTGCCGGGCTGATCTCGCTGCGGGGCGTGCGGTTCACTTATCCCGGTACGCACACGCCCGTGCTCTTCGACATCAACATCGATTTCCCACCGGGTCAAACCGTCGCCCTCGTCGGACCCAGCGGCGCGGGCAAGACGACGATGTGCAATCTGATCGCGCGGTTCTACGACCCTCAAGACGGCGCCATCGAGCTGGACGGCGTGAATCTTCGCGACATCGACGTCGAGACCTATCGGCGGCTCTTTGGCATTGTCGAGCAGGATAGCTTCCTGTTTGACGGCACGATCGCCGAGAACATCGCCTACGGAAAGCGGAACGCGACGCTCGAGCAGATCGTCGAGGCCGCCCGCAGCGCCAACGCCCACGAGTTCATCGACAGGTTCGACGATGGCTACGACACCGTCATCGGCGAGCGCGGCGTCAGACTGAGCGGGGGGCAGCGCCAGCGTTTGACGATCGCCCGGGCGATCCTCGCCGATCCGAAGATCCTCATCCTCGACGAGGCCACCAGCAATCTGGACACGGCGAGCGAGCGGTTGATCCAGGAAAGCCTCCGTACGCTGGTGGCCGGCAGGACGAGCATCGTCATCGCGCATCGGTTGAGCACCATCGCGTCGGCCGATCGCATCGTCGTGCTGGGGCAAGGTCGAATCGTCGAGGTCGGCACCCACAACGACCTGATGTCGAGGAGCGGCGACTACCGGCAAATGGTCGAGCTTCAGACGCAGCCGGTTTCTCATGCGATAGAGAGTTGAGCAGCGCTCCCCTGTGTATAGCGTCCGCCCGCCGTAGCCGCCGCTTCCCGTAGCGTCCGCCCCCTGTGGCGGACGTAGGACAGCGATGGCGACCCGAAGCCAACGTCAGCCACGGGGGAAGGTGGACGCTGTCCGGGGTTCTGCAACAAGCCGGCTACGTCAGCCGACAAGCGGGTTATGCCAGTGCATGCAACTGATAGCCGCACGACTACCGAATGCGATCTCGGTGACACTCCGTCAAGACGCGCAAAACCGGCGGAGCGTCTCCGCCTGGAGGTTCTCCGGAATCGACCACACGAGAAAGAAGAACGCCTCGCGCGCCAGGCGTTGGGCCGGTTGACCCGTGAGATAGCCCGTACCCTTGGCAAACGTCACGGCGGCGATCGCGAGGCGCAGGACAAGGTCGTTGACGGCGACGCGAATTTCGCCGGCCGGTGCCTCGGCCGACGGATCGCTGAGCATGTCGGCGGCGGCGTACAATCGCTCCCGAACGGATTCATACCGGACGAACAACGGCTCGACCGCGGCCCGCAGCTCGGCCCCGCGTCGAGGTGCGAGCTTCTTCAACTCCGACACGAGCGCGCCCGCCAGACCGATACCGGCCGAGCTGACGACCAGAGGCCGCACCGGCGCTCGAAGCGAAAGCACCTTTTCCAACGGTCCTCGGATGACGTGGGCGGCGTCGAGAGTGGCGTGTTCGCAACTGACCGTGGACGTGCTGGCGGCCTCCAGCGCCGCGAGTTCCAACGGCGGTCCCACCGCAAGCCCCGGCGTGGTCGTGGGCATCGCGGCAAGGAGCTGCCGGCCGTCGTCAAGCACACCGGCAGTCACGATGAGGTCCGCCCTTCCGGCGGAAGTGACCCAAGGCATGATGCCGTCAAACGTCGCGGCGCGACCATTTAGCGAGACCTTCATCGCCGGTCCGCCATGCTGTCGCGACGTGGTCAACTGGCTGATGCCGACGGTGAGCAGCATTTCACCGGCCGCGAGTTTCGGGCCGAGTCGATCGCGCAGCGCGCCGTTCTCACCGCGCATGATCAGGTCGGCGGCCGCGTCGTGCTGGGTGAAAATCAGAACGGCCGTAAGCGATCCACGGGCGATCGCTTCGAGACCCTCGATCAGACGGACCGACTCGTGCTCGTCGCCGCCGTAGGCGCGCGGGATGCCCCATCGCCAACAACCGTGCGCGCCGAGCACGCGCAGGACGTCCTCCGGCCATTCCCTTGAACGGTCGTATCGATCGGCCGACCCCGCAAGCTCCTGAGTGAGTTTTTCGAGTACGCTCGCCATGGGCGCGATTCTAAACGACCATGCGCGTTTCCGCACGATAACCGAGCCGCGGGCTGAAGCCCGCGCGGTGTCACGTATTTGGCGCCGTGCTAGTTCGCGTTGGAGCGACCGCGCGGGCCAAAGCCCGCGGCTCGGGATGGTTCTCACGATCGTTCACGGTCATGCTTGTTGGTTTCCCAGCCACACATCACGAACCCGGCAATTTCGGGCAGGTCTCGCGTACGACATTCCAAGCAACCGCATAGGCGGCCACCCTCTTTGACTTCTTGACGTTCCCAATACAGCCCGGTATGATTGGGAGATTCGATCTCCTGCCAGTGGGTAAAACAGGAATAGGTTTGCGTCGTGTTTGAGCGATACACCGATAGAGCCCGCAAGGTAATGGCGTTCGCCAACCGGAAAGCAAAGCGCTTAAGCCATGAGTTCCTCAACACCGAACATATGCTTTGGGGCCTGGTCGAGGAAGGGGCAGGCGTTGGTGCATATGTGCTCAAGAACCTAGATGTTGACTTCGGCAAGGTCCGATGGCAGTTGGAGAAGCGATTCAAGTACGAACCCGAAAGAGTGCTCGCGCGCAAACTCCCGCAGACGCCATTGTCCAAGAAGGTTATCGAATGCGCGCTCGAGGAATGCCGTGAGCTAGGCCACAACTATTGCGGAACCGAGCACATGCTCTTGGGGCTTATGAGGGTCGATCGGGGCGTCGCCTATGAAGTTCTATTGCGAGTCTTCAATCTGCGGCTGGAGGAGGTTCGCGCCGAGGTTCTTGATGTGCTGTGGCGAAGTGCATCGGGTGCGGATTCGGATGCGGACGCCGACCCTAAGAGTGGGTCCTAAGAGCGCCTCCCTCACGGTCGGAGTTCGGAAAGAACGGGGGTTCCCGCCGGTTCTAGGACGCACTCTAAGGGAGAGGGCACGATCAACCGCCGCTTCCGGCTGCGTGTCGCGGTGGATTGCCGTTCAGTACGCCGATCACATCGTCGACGACGGCGTTCATGCGTGCGGATGCTGCCACCGTTTTGGCGCCGATGTGCGCGGTGAAGAGCGTGTTGGGCGCCGCGATCAACGGGTGATCCCGCGGCAATGGCTCCGTTTCGAAAACGTCGAACGCTGCGCCCGCGAGCTTGCCATTCTCCAGTGCCCGCGCGATCGCGTGCCCATCGACGACACGACCGCGAGCCGTGTTGATCAAATACGCACCGTCCCTAAACCGCGCGAGCGCCGCGTCATCGATGAGATGGTCGGTCTTGGGGGTTAGCGGGACATGGAGCGACACGACGTCGGCCTCGGCGTATAGGTGGTCCTTGTCCATGGGTTCCGCGGCAACGTCCAACGGTCCGGGATCGATGATGTCGTTGTAGACGATTCGCATCCCGAAACCGTGTCGGCATCGCCGCGCGACGGCCCGCCCGATCCGCCCCATTCCGACGATGCCCAGCGTCAGCCTGCGCAGCTCCAACCCCAGGTGTGTTCGGCGCGCGGTCAAAAAATCGTCTTGCCTCACCATCCGATCGCACGGCGTGATGCGCCGAATCATGTCGATCATGAGTCCGACGGTAAGGTCGGCGACGGCATCCGTGGCCGCGTCGGGTGTGTGGACAACGACGATTCCCTTTTCGTTGGCGGCGGCGACGTCGATGTTGTCCAGCCCGCTGCCGCCCCGCCCGATGACCCGCAGCCGTCTCGCTACGTCGAGCAGCTCTCGGGAGACCGTGGCCCGAGTCCGAACGAGCAGCGCGTCGCAGTCACGAATCGCGACGAGCAGCGATGCGTCGTCGCAAGACTCGAGCACCGTGACCCGCGCGACCTCCCGCGCCCGGCCGACGACCGCCTCGTCATAGGGTTCGGCAAATACGATGTGCCGGTCTGGGTCGGTCATGCGGCGAGATTCCCACGCACGGTGCGTGTCGTCAAGGCCGGGGGCAGTGTCGCCAGTGTAGTGATTCAGAATTGGGGAGGCGGGCCTAATCCGAACCGCGCCCGTCAGGAAGCGGCTTGACCCATGAAGGCACGCGGCCTCTCTCACGGCCCTAGGTTCGGATAAGAGTGCGTCTGCTGGAATCACTACACTAATCTCCGCTACCGGCGTCCGGAGTGTCCCGATCGTCGGGAGGAGCGCGGGCGGACAGGATCTTGTCGTACGATTGCGCGCGTTCGAACGTCGCCTGTCCGTCGGCAAAAACGATATTGCCGCCCTCGCCGCCGTGGTTCGACTTGGGTTCATAGAGGAAAGGCGTCCGCCCATCCGTTGGTTCTGCAGGGTCGATCCCAAGGAGCCTGTAATTGCATTTGTTCAACCCGGACGACGGGCAAATGAGTTGTCGCGGCGTCAGGTATCCCTCATCGACAAGGGCCGACAGCGGCGTCGGCATCATACCGTCGTTGTCTTCGGCGTAGGTCTTGGCGCTGATGGCGACCGCCCTCATATTGGCCGAGCAGACGAGCCGCTTCGACAATTCGCGGGCGCGCGAGAGCGACGGCAGTAGGATCGACACGAACAGGAGGAAAACCGGAAACATGACCGCGCTCGCGCCGCCAAGTGCGATGCCGGCGATCGCCATCCCGCGCCCGCCATACCGCTCGGGTTTTCTTGCGATTCGGGAAAGGGCAATGATGCCGACAACGATGGCCGCAATCCCGGGAAGACACGTCGGCATGCCGACGATCCCCAGGATCAGCGCGGTGATTGCGAGCCCCGTGCGGAGTTCAACGGAATGACCGCCTTGGGGAATGGGCGGCGACACCGGCGTCGTGGGCGGGTGCGTCGGATCGGGCATCTCAAATCTCCTCTGACATCGTCAAGACAGCGGCCCCCCTCGAAGGCGCCGGCTCGAGCCGCCCGGCTCGAATGCGACGCTAGAGCGTTGTCTGTTATTGTGTAGCGCGCGTAAGATCGAAACGCCGCTTGATTCTACGACCGCCGCGGGGGGCGGCCGCTACACAAAAAGGAACTCTACGCGATCCGGCGACGCTTCTGAAACACGGTACTATTCTTCCGCGACCGCCTCGCGCGAGAGCTGAAACAGATCGCGCAATCCCTCGGTGCTGAGTTCAGTGAGCCAATCCTCGCCCGTGCCGAGTACTTTCTCGGCGAGATGTTTCTTGCGTTCGAGCAAGGCGTCGATCCGCTCCTCGAGCGTGCCGATACAGACGAACTTGTGCACCTGCAACTGTTGCGACTGCCCGATTCGATGCGCGCGGTCGGTCGCCTGCGCTTCGACGGCCGGATTCCACCAGCGGTCGAAGTGAAACACGTGGTTGGCGGCCGTCAGATTCAAACCAAACCCGCCGGCCCTGAGTGAGAGGATGAACACCGGCGCGTCGTCCGCCTCCTGAAACCGCTGGACCATCGCGTCGCGCCCCTTCTGCGACACGCCGCCGTGGAGAAACAGCACGTGGCAATCGAGTTGTTCTTCGAGGCGCGCCTTGAGCAAGTCACCCATTACGCGAAACTGCGTGAAGACCAGCGCCCGGTCCCCTTCCGCGACGACCTCTTCCAACATCTCGGCGAGTCGATCGCACTTGCCGCTACGATGAGGCGTAGCGCCCCCGTCGCGAAGAAAGTGCGCCGGATGATTGCAGATCTGTTTGAGTTTGACCAACGTCGCGAGGATGAGACCGCGCCGCTTGATACCGCCGGACTGTTCGATCTGACCGAGCATATCGCCGACCAGGGCCTCGTAGAGCGCGGCCTGTTCACTTGTCAGGTTGCAGAAGACCTTCATCTCCAACTTTGCGGGAAGCTCGGCCAGGATTCCGGGATCGGATTTCAGCCGCCGAAGGACGAATGGGCGAATCAGCCGGCGAAGGTGTTCGGCGCGTTCGGTGTCGTGATGGCGCTCGATGGGCACGGCGAACAGCCGGCGGAAGGTCCCGGCGGATCCGAGGTAACCCGGGTTGAGGAAATCGATGATCGACCACAGCTCGCTCAGCCGGTTTTCCACGGGCGTGCCCGTCAGGGCGACGCGGTGCACCGCCCGAAGCGCGCGAACCGACGTGGATTGCTTGGCGGCGGGGTTCTTGATGTTCTGCGCCTCGTCGAGTGCCACACGGTGCCATTGAATCTCCGACACGTGTTCGAGGTCGCGATGGATCAGCCCATAGGTGCTGATGACCACGTCGTGCCGGGCGACCTCGTCGACGAAGGCCTGTCCGCTCAGCCGATCAAGCCCGTGATGGACCATGGTTTTCAGCGACGGACCGAACCGCTCGATCTCGCGTTTCCAGTTTCCCACGAGCGACATGGGAACCACGAGCAGGGTCGGACCGGGTTCGACCCCGTCCTGCCGTTCCTGCAGGAGCAGGGCGATCATCTGAATCGTCTTGCCCAGCCCCATGTCGTCGGCGAGGCATGCCCCCAGACCGTGTTTGGCAAGGAAGTGAAGCCACTCCAGACCCTTGAGTTGATACGGACGTAGGGTTCCGTTGAAACGTTTGGGGGGCTCGAGCGTCCGGACCTTGTCGTTGATGAACGATCCGTTGATCAGATCGTCGATCCAACCATCCGCCCGAAGACCGACGACCGGCAGGCCCGTGTCGGTGTCTTCGCCGACGTAGCAGCGCCGAAGCGCCTCCATCACCGTCATCGCCCCGGACCGGTTCTTGTCGAGGAACTTGACGGCGGCCTCGACGTCCGCCGGTTGAACTTCCGTCCACCGACCGCGCAGTTGGACGAGCGGCGTCTTTGCTCTTGCGAGTTCGGAGATCTCGTCTGGTGTCAAGGCATCGTCGTCAAGGGCAACGTGCCAGTCATATGACACCAACGCGTCGAGCCCCATACTCGTGGGCGCGCCCTGGGCGGAATCGGCGGGGCGCAGCCGGAGCTGCATGCCCAACCGCGGACGAGACTTGCGCCACCAATTCGGGATCCAGACGCCGAATCCCTCGTGGTCGAGCATGGGCAGCGCGTCTCTCAGGAAGGTGTATGCCTCATCCGCCGTCAAGGCGCAGTCCCAGACGCCGGCGTCCATCGCCAGGCGTTCGAGCGGCGGAAATCGGCGCGCCGCCCGCTCGAGGTCGGCTTGAACCAGTTCGCAGGCGTTGTCGAACGGGCGCTGCAATACCACTGGATCAATCGTATGTTCTTCCCAAAGTTGCTTCGCATCGAGCACGAGCGACCGATCGTCAAGCGCCTGGACGTGGACCGATATGCGCCACCCCGTGTCCTCGTTGCCTTCCGACGTCGTCGATTCGCCGCCCGGCGCGTGGAGGCGCAGGCACGTACGGAACGATCGCTCGAGCTGCGTCGGCGCAAGGCACGAAAGCCACTTCTGGACCAATGTCCACGCCTCGCCGATCCCCTCGCCGTCCGCATCAAGAAACGGATCACTGTGTACGAGGGACCGGAGCCAGCGGGCCTGCACCGACGCGCGCTGGGTTGCTTGCTCCTGAAGGGCGTGCGCGAGTTCGTCCCCCTCCATGCACTGCCGAACAAGGGCATCGACCGTACACCAGAGGAAGTTCTCGACCAGGGACGCCGCCTGCACCGGATGTTTGCGGTCCGCCAGCGCGCGGCACACCGGAGGCATGGATACGATCAACGCCCGTAGGCGATCGGAACACTCCGTATCGCCCACGATCACGCGCCAGAAACCGCGATAGCGACCGTCCGAACCGTGGTGAAGATCCGGTACAAACCGCTGTTTGGCCAACAACTCGAGTACCGAATGTGCCACGCGCGACCAGTACCGCAGAGAACCCGAGCACCGGCCGTCCAAATGCGCGAAGGCGCGCGTGTCGGTCAGGAGGTCGACCGCGTCCGCGGCTGAAAAAGACAGAGTCGCAATGCTGACCGTCTCGAGCACCCATCCGGAATCGGTTCCAGCGGCGCGAACCTCCGTACAGGTCGCAACGGTCGGGGTCGATTCACCAGACTCCTCGCCTGCGCCGGCCGCGTCCGCGTCGACGATTCGTCCGGATGCGCCCACCTCGGTCGCAGCCGATCCGTCCGCGGCGTTCGGGCCTCCCGTCAACGCCGGCGAGGGTGGACCTTCTCCGACACCCGCGGCGCGGGCCGACGACGACGCGCGTACGACCCGCCCGTCCTTGTGCGGCATGCGCAATCGGAGGGTCGAAGCACCGGCGCCGGACGCAAGCAGGCTATCCCAAACGTCGCCGACCTCGCGGCGCAGTTCATCAATATCGAGAAACCCGCCTGTGCCCCCCGCGCCGGCATGATCGGTCTTCGGCTGTTGGACAGGTTGTCCGGTTTCGTCATCACCGCAGCGCCGCCCCCAAAGATGGAGCGTGCCGTCGGTCCATATGGCTTGAATATCGTGCATGAAAACCGTGTTGGCGCCCACGAATGAAGCAGGGCGAAAAGCACTCCTTTTCCGATGCGCCGCGCGCGGCGGAAACCGGGTATTTTAGCAGGTCGCGGACGGTTGGCCAGCGGTCGAAACGCGGGGTTTTCAATTTCCGCCGCTCGAATGATCATCCATCGCCGGAGGGTGGCGGAAGGACGCTTCGCGCTCCTGGAACGACGAGCACCGGTCTTCCTCCACGCACGGCCGTGGCGCGCGGACGTCCGCACCGTCTGCAAAATCAAACGTCGTCGGAATCCGCCGTCGATTTCGCCCCTACGTTGCCGAACCGGCGCTCCCGGCCGGCGAAGTCGCGGAGCGCGGCGTTCAGATCTTCGACACCGAAGTCCGGCCAAAGCGTCGGCGCCACGTGGATCTCCGCATAGCTGATTTGCCACAGAAGAAAGTTGCTGAGACGCCGCTCGTTCGCCGTTCGGATAAGCAAGTCCGGATCGGGCAGACCCGCCGTGTAGAGTGCCCCGGAAAAAAGGGCCTCGTCGATCTCGTCCACGTCGATCGTACCGTTCGCAACGTCGCGCGCGATGGCGCGAACACCGTCGAGGATTTCGTCGCGCGAGCCGTAGTTGAGCGCGAGGCAAAGGGCGAGGCCCGTGTTGCCGCGACTCATCTCGCACGTCTTGTCCATTTCCTTCAGCACGCTCTCGGGCAGTCCTTCGCGCCGACCGACGTGTACAAACCGGACGTCGTTCTCCATGATCGTGTCGCGCTCGGCGATCAGGTACTTGACGTAGAGACCCATGAGAAAGTCGACCTCCTTCTTGGGTCGTTTCCAATTCTCCGTGCTGAAGCTGTACAGGGTGAGCGCTTCGATGCCCAATTGCGCGCAGTGCGTGACGATGGCGCGAACCACCCGCGCGCCGCGTTCGTGGCCGGCGATACGGGGCAGATCGTGCTGGACGGCCCAGCGTCCGTTGCCGTCCATGATGATGGCGATGTGCCGCGGCAATCGGCTCCGGGGGATACCGAGAAGCTCGAGCGGGTCGAGGGGGGATTCGATTGTCACGATTCGTTTGCCGTCGCGGATGCCGTGGTTTCCAGGATCGAACGCCATCGTCCACGCAACAGCGTCTCCGTCCGCTCGGGGCCTACGCCGACGATAGACACCGGCGCTTCGACAAGCTGCTCGACACGATCGATGTACGCCAGGACCGTTGCGGGCAGTTCCTCGAAGCGGCGCACGCCGCGGAGATCCTCCGACCAGCCCGGCATAAACTCGAGGACCGGTTTGGCTCGCTCGAGGCGCGCGGCGTCGGCCGGCGGGGTATCGAGGATCTCACCGTCGCAGTCGTACCCGACGCAGATTCCAACGCGATCGAACGAACTGAGCGTATCGAGATGTGCCAGCACGATGTCCGTCACACCGGCGAGCCGCACGCCGTATCTCGTAGCCACTGCGTCGAACCAACCGCACCGACGAGGCCGGCCCGTCGTCGTGCCATATTCGTGGCCGCGTTCGCGAATCAGATCGCCGGTTTCATCCACAAGCTCCGCCACGAACGGACCCGAGCCCACACGGGTCGCGTAGGCCTTCGTCACGCCCAACACATGGCTGACGGCCGTGCGTGGCACACCCGCGCCGGCCGCGACACCGTGGGCGCCGGTGCTGCTCGAGGTCACGAAGGGATACGTTCCATGGTCAACGTCGAGCAGCATGCCGTTCGCACCCTCGAAGAGAATGCGCCGCCCGGCACCGATCGCGTCGCCGAGGAGCGCGGTCGTGTCGGTCACATGGTCAGCGAGCCGCTCGATCGCCCGCCCAAGGTCGGCCACGATCGAGTCGGCATCCAACCCGCCGTCCTCCCCGTACATCGCCGTCAGCATCGCTTTCTTGCCGACGACAATTCGGCGAAGACGATCTGACCATCCGTCGCCGGAGAGCACGTCGGCGAACCGAACGGCGGACGTTCGCCGCATCTTGTCCGCGTAGCACGGGCCGATACCGCGCGCCGTCGTGCCGATGCGTCCGGATGGGTCGGCGGCCGTCTCGCTGAGAGTGTCTTCGATCTTGTGGTATGGCAGCACCAAATGGGCACGGTCGCTGATCTTGAGGTTTTCAGCCGCGCGGATGCCGGACTCGGCGAGCGCGTCGATTTCGCCCAGGAGCGCCGTAGGATCGACGACCACTCCGGGTCCGATCACGCTCGTGACGTGTTGATGGAGTATGCCCGACGGAAGCAAATGGAGGGCGAAGCGACGGTCGCCAACGCAGACGGTATGTCCGGCGTTTGCGCCGCCGTTGTAGCGCACGACGAAATCAAAGGCGGGACAGAGAAGATCGGTGATTTTCCCCTTGCCCTCGTCGCCCCACGCGAGGCCCATGATGCAGGTGTTCAGCTCCGAGCCTACGCGTGTCGCCACGTCCGAGAATCTCCGGGCGCCTCCTGGCCGGCGCGCGATACCACAGCGGTCCGCGACGCCCCGTCTGGTGTCCCGTTGGAGTACGCTAGCGACGCCGGTCCGTTCTGTCAATGGTGGATGCAGCTCCCTCGCGCCACACGTTTGATATAAACTCATGCGAATTTATAATAAATATCGCTACGAATAGTCGATACACCTCAATAATTATGCTATATATGTCATCGAAAGCGGCCTGTTGGAGGCTGCGGAGCTATCGGACCCAAAGAGCTCGGAGGCCTGACAATGGAACGCGATCCGCTGCGCGACTTTCTCGAACTTACTTACGACAAACTTGAAGAAATGAACTTGGAACAGAAACGGCTCCGGATGGAGCGGGCTGACGTTGGGGCCATCGAGGAAACCAGGCGTCGATACCTTGCCGACGAAAAACGAATCAAGGCCGTCACCGTGTGCTTTTCCGACCTCGAAGGGCGGATGCACATGCTCGACTACGACAAGAAGTTCCTGCTCGCGTCGGCCGGCAATCTGACGTTCGACGGTTCGTCGATCCGCGGCTTTTCCGAGTTGAACGAGTCCGACCTGAGGCTGACGATCGACTGGCCGGCATTCTATTGGTTGCCGAGCGACGTGTTCGGTGCGGGCAAGGTCTTGGTGTTCGGATCGGTCCACGCGCGCGACGGCGGCCCCTATTCGGCGGACTTTCGGGCGCGACTTCGCGCGCTGACCGACGAACTCCATGCCAAAGACGGAACCGTGCTGTACGCGGCGCCGGAAATCGAGGGATTCCTCTTCCGGGGCAACGACGCCGAACGTATGTATTACGAAACCGGCAAGTTCGAGTTCATCTCGACCGGTGGCTACTACCATTCGTTGCCCAAGGATCCCCTGCGTGGGTTCATTGACGCGGCCGCCGAGGTGCAGCGGGCGTTGGGGCTGGGCAACGAAAAGGACCACCCGGAAGTCGCGCCGTCGCAGTTCGAGATGAACTTCGGTTTCGCGGACGCCGTTATCACCGCCGACCACATCAACCTATACAAACTCACCTGTCGGCAGGTTGCGCACAACACGGGCCTCACCGCGAGCTTTCTGCCGAAGCCGGTCGCGGGGATCAACGGGAACGGAATGCATATCAACATGTCGCTCAACCGACGAGGCAAGAACCTCTTTTACGACAAGAACGGAGATGACGGTCTGTCCAAAGAGGGTTGGGACTTTGTCGAACGAATCCTCGCAAACGCGAGTGACATTTGCCTCGTTCTGAACTCGAGCGTCAACGCGTACCGACGGCTGGACCCGAACTTCGAGGCGCCGAACCAGATCAAGGCATCGGCGATCAACCGCGGCGCGATGATCCGTATACCGATGGGCAACGAAGTGTCCGCGCGGATCGAGGTGCGATCGGTCTCGCCGGATGCGAATCCATACTTGCTGCTGTATACGCTGTTGCGCACGGGGCTGGAGGGTCCGCTGCCGGTGGCGGACGAGTCCGAGGCGAAGCGCCCGCGCACGCGATTCCTCCCCGGCAACATCTACGACGCATTGCGCCTCTTCAAGAGCAGCCGATTCGTGGCCGAAATCCTCGGCGAGGAAATCCAGGGCAAGTACGCGGAACTCAAACAAAGCGGGGCCGACCGGTGCCCCAAGGAACTCGGACAGTACGTCAAACGCGGGGAGGTCATGTTCCATCACGAGGTCACCAACCAGGCGCTCTGGGCCTCGTTCTAATGTATCATCAGCTTTGAATCTGCGCGTAGCGTCGTTGTGTAGCGGCCGCCCCCCGTGGCGGCCGTAGGACGGCGGTAGAGGATTCGAAAACCACGTCCGCCGCGGGGGGCGGACGCTACGCCGACTTCTTCAACAGGCTGCTATGGACCGGTTTGTTCGATTTGTCACGGGTGTTTCCGATCCCGACGACGGAACGCCCCTCGGTGTGTTCGCCGCGTGTTATGCTCTGCTGCGCGACGATGACACCGACGAGACGATGGCCGCCGAATTGCGCGCGTACTTGAACTGGTTCGACAAGTACCTCGATACTCCGGATCGGTTCTCGCGATAAGCCTACACCTCGCGGGGATTTCGCGGCGTACGCGGCAACGCCATCTGTTGGTATCGTTCCTCGTCGCAGAACTTCATTCGTCACATGTGGACACTCGTGCGGATACTCCGCGAGCACGGAATTACCGTCACGAAGATCACGACGGATAACCCCGGATACGTTGCGTATGAGGATGAGTATCAGGTCGTCGCGATTCCCGTCGCCGACACCTGACTCGCGCGACGCATCGAGGCAGCCGCGAGGCCGCAATTCACGATACGTTCGTCAGTCCATCGCGACAGTCGTTCACGCGAGCCGTTGCGACGGACACGTCAATGTTAGCGCCACGGGTCCGGAGTTGACGGTCCACACACCCGACCCTAAAACAGTTTCACAATGTTTGATGCACTAAGTGACAGACTGGGCAACGTTTTCCGCGGTATTCGCGGACGGGGCAAGATCACCGAGAAGAACGTGGCCGAGATGATGCGCGAGATCCGCACCGCCCTGCTCGAGGCCGACGTCAACCTCGAGATCGCCAAGGAATTCTGCGACATCGTCTACGAGAAGGCCATCGGCGCCGAGGTCATCAAGACCCTCAAGCCCGAAGAGGTCATGGTCAAGATCGTCCATGACGAACTCGTCAACCTGATGGGACCGGTCGATCCGCGGATTCCGTTCGTCTCACCGGGACCGACCATCTTGCTCCTCGCCGGTCTTCAGGGGTCGGGAAAAACGACGACCTGCGGCAAGTTGGCCAAGATGCTGATCGATCGTGCGAAGCGGCCGCTACTCGTCGCGGCTGACTTGAAACGCCCCGCGGCGATCGACCAGCTCGAGGTCATCGGCGCGCAGATCGGCGCGCCGGTGTACACCGAGCGCGGCCACGCGAACGCCGTCAAGGTCTGTCGCAACGGCATCAAGGAGGCGCGGAAAACCGACCGCGACGTGGTCATCCTCGATACCGCCGGCCGACTGGCGATCGACGACGATCTGATGAACGAACTCGCCAAGCTCGCCAAGGCCACGGCCCCGCATCAGATCTACCTGGTGCTCGACGCGATGACCGGTCAGGACGCCGTGCATACGGCCAAGGCGTTCAACGATCGGCTTGAACTCGACGGTTGCATCCTCACGAAGTTTGACAGCGACACCCGCGGCGGTGCGGCGCTGTCCGTCAAGCGGGTCACGGGCAAGCCGATCAAGTTCATCGGCGTCGGCGAGAAGCTCGATCAAATCGAAGAGTTTCACCCCGATCGCATTGCCGGTCGCATCCTCGGCATGGGCGATATCCTCTCGCTTGTCGAGAAGGCCCAGACCCAGTTCACACAAGAAGAGGCCGCCAAGCTCGAAGAAAAAATGGCCGGGGGGAAGTTCGACCTTGACGACTTCCTCATGCAGCTCCGCAAGGTCAAACAGATGGGCTCGCTCAAGGACATCCTCAAGAAGATCCCCGGCATGTCCGCCATGATGCCCGACGATCAGGAGATCGACGACGGGGAGCTGGACGTCGTCGAGGCCGCCATCCTGTCGATGACCAAGAAGGAGCGGACCAACCCGAAAACCATCGACGCCTCGCGCCGCCGCCGCATCGCGCGCGGGGCGGGCATCGATCCCAAAGAGGTCAGCGGTCTGGTCAAGCAGTTCGACGGCATGAAGGACATGATGAAGATGATGTCCGGCAAGTCGATGATGCAGCGCATGAAAATGGGGACGGAGTTTTCCAAGATGGCCATGTCCGGCGGAGCCATGCCAAAGCTCAAGACCGGCACCGCGGTGACGAAGCGCCGCGTCAGCAAGAAGGACCGGCGTAAGCGGCGGCGGCGGTAGACCCGGCAGAGATGGCGGCGCACAGAGCGCCCGCGCCGTCGCCCCGGCAAGCGAAGAGTTCCACACCAACCCGTTCGGCCGAGTGTGGCTTCAGTTTCACTGGGGCCGCGCGGGACAGTTCAACGAGCATACGTCGTCGGTCGGGATTGAATATTCTTCCCAAACCGATAGGCTGAAGCGGGGCGATTCTGAGCGTGCAGGATCGCCGCGCGAACCGTGGTTAGATTCACCGAGTATTGGTTGATGACGGCGAGCCTGGACAGCGCGACGGCTCTTCTCGACGCAGCCTATTCCGGTCTTGATTTCAAGAGCGGAGATCTGTTTGAAGCCACCGCCGCGCCTGAGGAACAGAATCAGGGCGACTGGATTACGCACGGCGGCTGGCTCACACTGGCTGAAAAAATCAACGCAGACCGGGTTTTCTTCGTCGATGGCAACCCGGTAATCGTGTTCGTCAAGGACGAGCCGGGCCAAGCCAACCTTCGTCACCTCTTCAATCGGGCATGGTGCATGGCCCGCCCGCCACTATTGTTCGTCGCGCAGCCCGGAACGCTATCGGTTCTCGACCTCACGCAGCCACCAACCAAAGACGATCGTGGTTTCCGCGCGTCCGACTGTCTGTTGCAAACCGCCAACCAGGCCGCCGAGGTCCAGGACAAACTCAAGGATTACCATCGCGCTCAAATCGAGTCGGGGAGACTGTTCGAGGAGCGTCGATTCGGCTTTGAAGACCGAGCAGATCACGCGCTGATTCGAGACCTTGCCATAGTACGTGCGAAGCTCCTCGATACCGACCTGCCGATCCAGCACGCCCACGCACTGATCGGGCAGTCGATCTTCATCCGGTATCTGGAGGATCGGAAGATCCTGACGAGGGACTACTTCAAAGAGGTGGCCGGGGAGAACAACAAGTGGCAAGCAATACTCGATAACGCACCAAAGCACGACGGCGCAACGGATGAGCGACGCCTCTACTACGCGGCAGTCCTCTCGGACAAGGCATTCACACATGCATTGTTCTTGCGGCTCGCCAAGGAGTTCAACGGCGACCTGTTTCCGTTCGACGCCGACGAGCAGAAGGCGTTTACCGCTCCACGCCTCAAACTGATGCGAGAGTTCTTACTCGGACAGATCGAGGGTCCGACGCTGTTCACGTTCGCTTACGACTTCGACATCATCCCCATCGAGCTAATCAGCAGCATGTACGAGGAGTTCCTACGCACTGAGAAGGGGAAGCCGAACACCCACGGGAGCTTCTACACGCCGGGCGCGCTGGTGGAGTTTGTGCTGTCGCAAACGCTCAACAAAAAAGTCCTCGACGGTCGTCCACGGATCGTGGACCCTGCCTGTGGTTCGGCAATCTTCTTGGTTGAGGCCTTCCGCCGCCTCGTTCGCCATCGCGTGTGCGAGCGTGGGCAACGGCTGCGTCCCGACGAACTACGGAAGATTCTGCGCGAGCAAATCGCCGGCATTGATGTGCAGCCGGAGGCGATTCGCGTGGCGGCGTTCAGCCTCTATCTCGCCTTGCTGCACTACCTGGAT
>JADFHG010000389.1 GCA_022567365.1 Planctomycetota bacterium
ATTCGGTAAACATGCCCACGCAAGCGTGGGCATGGCACCCGGCGCATCGCCTGTTTTTGCCTACAAAACATGGATAATCGGACACCGTGTCCCGTATCAAGACTTATGGCGAGTGCCACTAGTGCCACACTTTGTCAACACGCTGCTACGGGGAGTGGGCGATGCCGGCGTTATATCGCGCCTTGGCACTTATTCCACTGCAAGACCTCGTCGAGCGGTTTCTTGGGAATGTCCGGCACGACGCAGTCGTCGGCGGGGTAGCCCACGGGTACGAGTAGGAACGGCTTTTCGTTGACCGGTCGCCCGAGGATTTCGCGGAGAAACTTCATCGGGCTCGGCGTGTGGGTGAGGGTCGCAAGACCGACCTGGTGGCAGGCCATCGAAAACATGCCGGCCGCGATCGCCGCGGATTCGAACGGGTAGTAATTCGGCTGGCGCTTCCCGTCGAGCATCTCCCAGTCGATGCGGAAGACGACGACGAGCCACGGGGCGATTTCCAGGTAGGGTTTCTCCGCGTTCGTCCCGATCGGCTCGAGGGCCGCAAGCCACGCCTCGGGCATGCGGTGCTGGTAGCTGATCCGCTCCTCGGCCTCCGCCGCCAGCCGTATCTCGTGCTTGAGCGCCGCGTCATCGACCGCGACGAACCGCCAGGGTTGCCGATTGGCCCCGCTGGGCGCCGTGTGGGCGATCGCGATCAGTTTCTCGATGAGATCGCGCGGCACCGCTTCGTCGCTAAAGAAACGGCAGCTCCGACGAGTGCGCATGTGCGCGAGCAGGGCGTCGGCCGTAGCGTGCATGGCTTCGATCGACCTGCGTTCGATGTGGTATGGTATGCACCTGGCGGGCAACGTCTCGACTCCGAGTGCGCGGGCGCTCCATACGGTCATCACCGCTACTTTGCCTCGCGCCCCCGCACTCTAACGCCGCCGCAAACCGACGGCAACCAAACCTGCCCTTCGTCGATCAACACATCGGTCGGGTCTGGTCGACCGGCGGAAAAGTGGCATGCGGTGGCATGCCCAAGCGAAGCGCGAGCATGTACGGTGTCCTGGGTATGATCGATCCAAGCGGCGTGCGTCTTTTTCTTCCTGCCGGACGACGGTCTCTGCATTGAGGGAGGGCAGCAAGGCTTCTGCCGATCCATGGCTTGCCCCCCAAGCGCGTGCGGGAGGCTCGCCCACCCTCGGATTCGATCGCATTCCGTCGCGCGCCGGGTCTTGCAAGGCTCACGGATCGGAGTTCCGGGGGAAGTACGTTGCGCTCCGCACGTCGCCCTTAAAGTCTCCCACGACTTTTAGGAGCGGGTCTGCATCGACGGCCAGGCCGCAACAATCGGGCGCCCGCCAATGCGGTCATGCGTTCGATATGGACAGGAACGGACGAACCGGGAGGTGATTTGCGCCATGGGTTCGGATCAGACATTGACTTGCAGCCACCGTTCGCGTATATTATAGGTACTACCTCTTTCGTCTGACACCCGTCGCGTTTCGCCGCAAGGCACTCTCCTCAAGCGCGGCGGGTGTCTTTTGTTTGTTTCACACGTTGGATGTGGGGCGTTCGCTTGCCTGCCACGGTCGGTCGAGGTGTACGGGGTGTGGGTCTCGGTGGTGGGCATGTTGGATACCCGACACCCGCTTCGATCCAACATGCCTGCGCTTCGCTCAGCCATGCCAAACAACCTCGTCGTCGGCGATCCCGCGCGGACGGTTTGCGCGGTCGCCGACGTCAGTCGACATGAAACAGACGAATCGGAGTGAAGAGCTGCGTATTGAACCCGCTGATCGTCGCGTCGGCGGGGTGGTCGCCCTGGTTGATCTGCGAAATCTGTCCGTAGATGTATATCGCATTCCCGAGAAAATCGGAGATGAACGCCGTCCCCTCCGCGTCGAGCGCAATGGACGTAATCGCCACGGCGCCGGAAATGGTCAGCGTGAAGTCCGGCTCGGTATTCAGTCCGTCGAGCGACGACGCATTGGCAAACCTGTAGACCAAGCCGGCGGAATCGAGGACCAGAAGGTTGTCCGCGTCGTCCACGACCACATCGGTGATTCCGTCGACGAGGAGGTTCTGGTCGGGTATGTGAAACACCGGACTACCGATCATGCGATCCGGTAGAATCGTGCCCGACCGCGCGCTCGCGTTCTCGAAGACCAATATGCGCCCATTGCCGTTACTGACGACGTATAGCTCATCCGTCTCCGTCAAGTGCATACCGAACGGATCGACCAGCGCCAGGCTCGTAAAGACACGAACAGGTGGCAGGTTGCCGTCGAGCCCACCATCCGCGGTCGAAAAAACGAGTATCTCGTACTGATCGAATTCGTCCGAAACGGCATTGGCCACGAAGAGCAGTTCGTCCACGTGGTTGATGGCCAAGACGGTTGGAAATGCCAACCGAGTGGCATCACCTTGGAGCACGGCGATCGGAGACGGATCTCCATCGAGCGACGACGCGTCGGCGTACAAGGTAAGACGGTTCTGTTCGGAATCGGCCGCGATCAGCACATCGTCCCTCGTCACCACGAGGTCGGCGACCCTATGCAGCAGTGATTGCGGTCCGGCGATGCGGCCCGTCGGCGCGACGTTGCCGCTGAGGTCCGCGACGTCGGCATAGTTGACGATGCTGTCGCCGAAGAGGTTTGCAATGTACAGCCGCGGGGGCACGCGGGTCACGTCAATCGCGATCGTGTCGGAGTCCGCCCGCCCGTTTCCGTCGTTGACGGTCAATTCGAAGAGCAATACGTCGTCCACGTTGGGCGCCGCGAACGTCGGCGCTATTTCGCCGATCCCGGAGAGTTCCACGGGCGGTCCGGCGGTCTGGACCCAGATGAAGCCGAGAGCGTCGCCGTCGGGGTCGTGACTCGCGGACCCATTCAATGTGACCTCGGCACGGCCCATGACCTCCTGGTTCGGACCGGCGTCGGCCACCGGCGGCAGGTTGCCTCCGCCTCCGCCGACGATCACATTGATCGTATCGGTGCCCACGCCCCCGTACACATCCTCGACCACGAGCTCGAACGTCAAGGTTTCCGCGAACCCGGGTGCCACGAAGAATTGGATCGCGGGGTTGTTTCCCGAGAGTTGGACCATCGAACCGTCGATCTGGATCCACGTAAAGGTCGTGGGATCGCCGTCGGGATCGCTGCTTCTCGAACCGTCGAGGGTGACCACGTCGCCCCCATCGACTTCCTGATCATCGCCCGCGTCGGCCATCGGAAGCCGGTTGGGTGGCGGGGCGCCGACAATCACGATAACCGTATCGACGGCAACATTCCCGTCGCCGTCGTCCACCGTCAACTCGAACGAGAACGTTTCGTCGCCGTCGGGGGCGAAGAAATGGGCACTGACCGATTCCGCATCCAACAACACGACGGGCGTCCCGGAAGTCTGGACCCACGCGAAGAGGAGTGGATCACCGTCAGGATCGAAGCTGGCCGTGCCATCCAGTAGCACTTCCTCGCCCGGGTCCACGGCGCGGTCGTTGCCCGCGTCGGCCGTCGGAGGTTGGTTTGCGTCGCCGGTGCCGACGGTGACGGTGACGGTATCGATGTTGATCCCACCCTCGGTGTCGCTTACGGTCAGCCGAAAGACAAGTGTGGCGCTGAAGTCGGGGGTGGTGAAGATGGGGCGTTGCGTATCGCTGCGGGTCAGTTCGACGGCCAAGCCCGCGACCTGCTGCCATTCGAAGGTGAGCACATCGCCGTCCAGATCGCTGCTACCCGATCCGTCGAGCGTGATCAACGCGCCCGGTGCGACGCTGAAGTCCGATCCCGCGTCCGCCGTGGGTGAACGGTTTACCGCCGATGGCGCAACGCAGGCCGCCGCGAGCAGCGTAACCGCAACGCAAATGGACCCCATACGCACAACTGTCCAGCAGACGCTACACAAACCAGACACTCCAACCGGCCGCCACATTATACGACGCGGCAAGTGTCCCCGGCTACCCGGGTTGAGGAGCCCCGATGTGGCTACCGGTGCGGCATCCAAACGACCCCGCGGGCGCAAGGGGCTTCTTGGCCACCGGCGTAGGCCCCGTGGGACAAGGTAACGGGAACGTGGGGATCCCGGAGGGGGCGACATATGAGTGCCACACGTCTATCGTTGTCGCACCGTTTCTGCCGCCCCTCCGGGGCTTCGGGATCGTCATGCGACGCA
>JADFHG010000390.1 GCA_022567365.1 Planctomycetota bacterium
GTCCACGATCCGTCGGCACGCCCCGGTGATGCTCTTCGCCTTCTGGCGGAAGAACCCGGTCGAGTGAATGATCTCCTCAACCTCTTCCAGGCTTGCCTCCGCGAGCGCCTTCGCCGTCTTGAAACGTTTGAACAGCACCGGCGTGACCTTGTTCACCGTCTCGTCGGTTGATTGGGCCGAAAGGATCGTGGAAACCAGCAGGTGCAGGGCGGACTTGTGCTCGAGCGCGCAGTCCGCGTCCGGGTAGAGCGCGCGCAGCTTGGCGAGGATGCGCCGCGCCCGCCGCTTGCGCTGATCGACTGATTCGCCGGTCTTCACGGCTGCGGTGGTTTTCGGTGCGATGGTCACGTTCTCCTTTTCAACGGTGCGGTGCCCGATCAAACCGCGAGGCTATTCGCCGTTTCGCGGTTCGTGCTCGCGAGGCGGTTCGGTCCAGCGAACCGACCCGTCCGCGAAGACGTCCTTCTTCCAGATCGCAGCGTCCTTCTTCAACTCGTCGATCAGCCAGCGGCATGCGTCAAACGCCTCGGTGCGATGTCCGCACGCGACCGCGATCATGACCGACACCTCGCCGACCGGGACGGAACCCAACCTATGAATGATGACCACCCGACCGGCGGAGAACCGGTCCTTGGCCTCCGTCGCCATTCGCTCGAGCTGTCGCCGGGCCATTGCGTCGTAGGCCTCATAGTCGAGACGTATGACCGCCCCGCGCGAGTCGTCGGAATCCGCTCGTGTGACGCCCTCGAACGTGACGATTCCGCCGAGCTCTGAATCGCCGGTAGCCGCTTCGCGCACCTTCTCCACCTCAATCGGCCCCGTAACGAGATCGACCCAAATGCCGGGAGGTGTCGCAGCGCCTTGTGCCGTGCCGCCGGAAACCGGCGGAATGAGCGCGACCTCGTCACCGTCCTCGAGCACGACGTCGTCACGGGCGAATTCCGCGTTCACCGCCATTCGGATGAACTCGATCCGATCACGAAGCCCGTCGAAGCGATCAACGAGCACTGCCCGGAAGGCGCCGACGGTCGTGCCCGGCGGCGCCAAGAGGTCGGCGGCGTCGGTTCCGGCGTAGTCCCTTGCCGGACCGAGGAAAACAGTCTTGATGGTAATCGTCGACATCGGTCGTCCCAAGAGCCACACCCTCCGGTCATCTTACCCGATGCCGCGGATGTTGCACTTGACCGACATTGCCATACCGTTTCCGACCGGTACGTCGGCGGTCACGAAATCCGGCCGCAAGAAGATCCACTGCATGAACGCGGCGAGTTGATCCGGGTGTGTGCGCGTGTTGTCCGTCAACACGACGGCCCGATCGTCGAGCTTTGGGACGAGGGCCTCGACGTACGCGATGCAGTTCTCCTTGTCCGCGTCGTTGAGCACGAATTGGACACCAGTGGGGATGTCGGCGAGTGCGTCGAGCGCGGCGGCGGTCCTGAACTCCACTCGGTCGCTCAGACCCGCGGCCGCAATGTGCTCGCGCGCGACCTCGGTCTTGCGCGGATCGGAGTCGATGGTGATCAGCCGTGAGCCAACACCTGGACTGGGTGCCTCGGCCATCGCTGACGCGATCCACAACGCGCTGTAGCCGTAGCTCGTACCGATCTCCACGGCCAGCCGCGGGGCGATGGCGCTCACGAGCGCGTGTACGAACACGCCGGCCTCGCGGGGGATCGAATAGGCGTCGTCCACGGTAGCCATGAACCGCTCGACGCGAGCGATCGTCTCGGCGGTCCGATCGTACATGGTGCTTTACACTCCGGATTCTGATCCCCACGGCCCGGTGTCGCGGGGCGATGCCCTTCCGTGAGAAGGCGGCGCGTTCAGCTTTGCTGCACGTCGTTATGAACGATCGGTTGCCAAGAGGTCGCGGATGCGCTCCGCCCGGGCCACGGCGCGGGCGGCGCCGTCGAGCAGTCGCCCGCTGATCTTTTGCAGATGGGCCGGCTGGGTAAGGAGGAAAAGCTCGTTGACCGTGTTGATGTCGGTTCGATTGAACCGTCCCACATGGATGCCCATCCGGATCGGCGAGAGGAGCGCGAGCGTCTCTTCGCTGCCGATCGTCCTCGCGTTGTTCAGAATGCCGAATGCCCGCCAAATCCGATCGTCGAGTTCGTACGGCTTTTCTCGCGCCAGGGTCGCGCGGGCCTCGCGCTCATACTCCACGATTCTCGGGATGACGATTGTTCCGAACGCGGCGATGATCTCGTTTTCCGATTTTCCAAGCGTCGTTTGATTGGAGAGCTGGTAGAGATCGCCCAACGCCTCGGTGCCCTCGCCGTGCAACCCGCGGACCGCCAGGCGCAGGTCGTGAGCCGCCCGTGACACTTTCTCGATCTCCCGGGTAAGCTTGAGCGCCGGCAGATGGAGCATCACGGATACGCGAATGCCGGTGCCGACGTTTGTCGGGCACGCGGTGAGGAAACCAAGCCGTTTGTCGTATGCGAAGTCCAAGCGCTGAGCGAGCGTGTCATCGACCTCGTTGACCTCATCCCAAATCGTATCGAGCTGAAGACCGCTGCGAAGACCTTGAATCCGCAAATGGTCCTCCTCGTTGATCATCAGCGAGCTGGTTTCGTCCGACGCGATCGACACGCCCCGCGACCCCTCGCCGGCCGCGTGCTGTTTGCTGATCAGATGTCGCTCCACGAGCACTTGGCGGTCCAACTCCTCCGCCTGCTCAACGTCGACGAGGAATCCATCATCATCGGTCGCGGACACGGACGGGATTTCGTCCACGATGGCGCGGTAGATAGCCGTCTTATCGCTCACGCCCGCGGTTGAGAGAAACGGATAGCGCGAGAGGTTTCTCGCGAGTCTGATGCGCGACGAAATGACGACGTCGGCCAGCGGACCGACCCCGCGCAGCCACTCGCCGGTCGTGCGCGTCAGTTCGTCGATCGTCATTGCGACTCCAGGGCGCTGATGTCGTCTCGCAGTTGTGCGGCCCGCTCGTACTGCTCGCGATCGATCGCGTCTTGCAGCTCGCCGCGCAACCGGAGCAGTTTTGTGTGGGTGTGGATGGACTCGTCGGCCTTGGGCGGCACCTTTCCGACGTGATGCGTGGCCCCCTCGTGCGCCCGCTCGATAAGCGGATCGAGCAATTCGGCGAACACCGTGTAATCCTCGGGGCAGCCGAGTTGCCCCTTGAGTTGAAACTCCTGAAACGTGATGCCACAGTTTGGACAGGTCACGTCGGCGGCTTCGCTAAACCCCGACTTCTGCTTGATGAACTCCTTGAGGATCTCGTGGGTCGGGACGTGTTTCTGCGTCACGATGAGGTTTTCCTTCGCCGCGCAGTCTTCGCAGAGATGGCGCTCGCGCTTCTCCGGAAAGGTATCCGTCACGTGCACGGTGGCCTTGGCTTGTTTGCACTGTTGACAGACGAAGTTCATCGAACGCGAGGCTCCATGGGCCACCCCATTCCCCTGATTCATCACAAAGGATTCTATGCGGCGCGCCGATCCGCGTCAATTCATTGGCAAAACGCGAAAAAAGACGGCGGGAGTGACCCTGTGCGACTCCGCACGATGACCGAGCCGCAGGCTTCAGCCTGCGCGGACGTTTGTACTCCCCCGAGCCGCAGGCTTCAGCCTGCGCGATGCTGGATGACCGAAAGTACTCCGGATTCCTAACAATGAATCAGTCTTCAGGAAACCGCGACAGCTACTCCGAAAACGAGGCGACACAACCCGGCGCTTCGGTGATCTCGACCCGGCGAATATCCGTGAGACCGGCGTCGCGAACGCGATCGAACACATATCGAGCAACGGCCTCGGCCGTCGGGTTCGCTCCGCCGAGCGCCGGGTGCTCGTTCAAGTCCGTGTGGTGAAGCTCGCCCAAGATCGCATCGAGCACGCGGCGCGCTTCGAGGAAGTCCACGACCATACCGCATTCGTCCAACTCCGCGCGGGTGAACTCCGCGCGGACGACCCAATCATGCCCATGTTGGGGCTCGACGCTCCCATCGCGACTACGCACACGATGCATCGCCGAGAAACCGGATTGAACACTGACGGTGAACACTGACTACGCCCTCGATTGACTACCCCTACCCCGCACCCGTGCTTGGACCGGAGACAAGCGTAACACCCGTTCGGGGCTCACGCACCACCCGAGACGGCTCAAGTCTCGAATA
>JADFHG010000391.1 GCA_022567365.1 Planctomycetota bacterium
AGCCTCAACCCCGGATTCGCCGGCATCGGCAACGAGCTTTACGGCATGGCGAATTGCTACATGCTCTTCGGCGATGCCAAGAAGATGATGACCGAGGTCGTCGCGGCCCTCAAAGCCGGCGACTGACGCCGCGTTGCACAACTACATTGGTGATACGAATCGCCGACTTCAACCTTCGCCGCCCACTGATCATGGAGGATCCGATTTGTCACCCTACCGTATTTCTTACCTCGTGTTCTCTGCCTCCCTATTCCTTGCTTCGGTCGCGTTGCCCGGTTTGGCTCTTGGTCAGGATGAAGGTGCGCGCGACGATGCGAAGTCGCGCCACGGACCGTTCGACTTGAACTACAAGTACATGACCGGCGATTGGGGCGGCGCGCGCAGTGAACTCGAAAACGCCGGCGTCAGGTTCAAGATCACGGTGATGAACCAACTCATGGTCAACATGCACGGAGGGCTCGAGACGAAGAACGGGCACGACACCGCCGGCAGCTACGAGTTCAATCTCTATTTGGACATGGACAAGCTGCTCCACATTCCCGACGCCACGTTGTGGATCAGGGGCAAAGGGACTTGGGGCGGCGACGATTCCGACTTCGACAAGGAGAAGATCGGCGGTTTTTTCAAGACGAACCAGGACGCCAGCAGTGAGGAACCGATCTTCATCGACAAATGGCACTGGCAGCAGTTTCTCTTCGACAAGAAGCTCGAGATTCGCCTGGGACGCCAGGAGCCCGTGAAGGACCTTTTCGATACGAGCAAGATCATGGGGCACGAAGACAAGGCCTTCCTTAATCGCGCCCTCGTCCGCAATGCGACGATCCCCTCGAAGAAGGGTCTGGGCGTCTTCCTCAAGTGGCGGTTTGCGAACAACGCATACGTCAGCGCGGCCGCGCTCGACGCCCACGCCAATGACCGCCAGACCAACTTCAACACCGCGTTTCACGGCAAGGATGAGTTTCGCTTCTTTGGAGAAATCGGCCTGACCCCCCGGTTCCGCTCAGCGAAGGGTGAGCTTTGGGGGCACTATCGCGCCGGCACGTGGTTCGACCCCACGACGAAGAAACGGTTCTTCAACAAGTTTTCCGGGACCAGCGCAAATCGATTCGACAGCAACGATTGGGGGTTCTTCTGCGGTTTCGACCAGATGATATGGAAGGAACGCAACGACCCGAAGGACAGGCAGGGCATCGCCATTGCCGGGCGGTTCGGATACGCGCCGGGCGAGGTGAACCGAGTCAGTCATTTCTGGGCAGTGGCCGGTCAGTACCAAGGACTGATCCCGGGCAGGGATAACGATGTGCTGGGCATCGGCGTCGCGCAGGGCATCATGTCGGACCAGTATCACCGGGTCAGCCCGGACGCCGACAGGGAGACCGTCTACGAAATGTACTACGCAATCAAGGTCGCGCCGTGGCTGATCATCAGTCCGGATGTGCAGTTCATCACGAACGCCGGCGGCCACGGCGGCGACAACGACGCCTTCGTGGCCGGGTTGCGCTTGAAGATGAGCCTGTAGCTTGGTCCGCCTGTCGAACAGGGTGAATCACTCATGCGAAAAACCCTTGATCCGTGTATCGGCGCTGAAAACCGCCGCGCACGTCCGGCGCTCTTCCGGGATGGCGTGTGGACGTCCGCAGCGCATTTGAGAAACTGATAGCGAGCGTAGAATCTCGATTGGCGTAGGTCAGACAGCGATTTGATCGCTCACGTCATTTGGACGTCGGCTTGCCGCGCCGGCGCAAATGCGAATAGAGTAGCCCCCATGAATCGCTCCGCCGCCATCTTCGACCTCGATGGAACGCTCACGCGTCCCTATTTGGACTTCGACGCCATCCGCGCGGAGATCGGAATTGCCGACGGCCCGATTCTCGAGGCGATCCAAACCATGACCGAACCCGATCGGGCTCGCGCGACGGATATACTCGATCGACACGAGCGGGACGCGGCGGAACACGCGACCCTGTTCGACGGGACGATCGAAGCGCTGAGCGAACTGCGCGACATGGGAATGCCGATCGCCATTGTGACGCGGAACGCCCGCCGGTGGGTAACCGTCGTCTTGGACAGGTTCGGTATCGTCGTGGACGCCATCCGCACGCGCGAAGACGGTGCCATCAAACCGTCAGGCGCGCCGATCCTGTCGATCTGCAAAGAGCTGTCGCGCGATCCTGCAGCCAGTTGGATGATCGGCGATTTCCTTTTCGATATTCTCTCGGGCCAAGAAGCCGGATCACGAACCGTACTCATGATCGGCGACGGACCGCGACCCGAGTTCGCGAACCGCGCGGACTTCGTCATTCGTCGGCTGACCGAGCTCGCTGGAATCATCAGAACAAGCCGGGCGAACAACGTGGGCGACTGAAGACCGTCGCAAGTTGGTGTCACCGAGGGCGACCAACGTGAAGACGAGCGCTTGTTGGCCTGTTGAAAAACATGTGGCACGGGCCTGGCAAAGCCAGATTGCCGACCAGCCCGTGCTTGCACCGGCAACGGGTCAGCCCGCTTGCGGATGTCGCTACTACACCCGAGATGGGACTTTTTCAATAGGCTGTTATGGACGATTCGCCGCCGCGGGTTTGGCCTCGGTGGTTTGCCGTGCGCGTGCCCGCAGCCCATCGAGATTGTCGCGGACCTCGTTCGCCATGCGCGCGTTCGGGAAATCGCGCACGATCTCCAGACCCGTATCGAGCGCGTCTTTCCACCGCTTCTCCTTGACGGCAAAGCGAAATTGCACGCCGAGTTGCAAGATTTTCTCTTTGAAGACGTTGCGGGCCGACGCCTGCAGCGCCTGTCCCTCGGCCGGCGTGAGATATGGATCGAGCCCCTTCAAGACCTCGATGGCCTGATCGGTATCGTTTCGGCGGAGCGCTTCGTCCCAGTCCGCGGTAAGCTGTACCTTGTGTTGGCGCTTCAGGACGGCCATGCGCTCGGTAAGGGCCACGACACGCGCGTCATCCGGCAGAACGTGTCGCAAGCGATCGATCTCGTGCTGCGCGCGGTCCCATTCCTGAGTCGAAAAATGGCTCTCGATCAACGTGATCGCTTCGCTGAGTTTTGACTCGATCGCGCCGTGACGCGCGTCGTCGAGTTCCTCGCGCAAGCGATCCGCCTCCCCACGGAATCCAAATCGGCTCTCGACCGCTTCCACCAGATGAGCGGCCGCCTCCCATTGCTCAGTGCGAATATCCTCTCGGATTGCCTCGCGCAATGCGTCGAGTTCCTGCGAGCGGTGTGCGAGCGTCTTGGCGGAGTCGGAAATGCGCGTGTTTTGTTCCACCGCCCCCAGTTTCTCCGCCTGGGCCGACACCGTCTCGTGAAGATCGCG
This sequence comes from Planctomycetota bacterium, assembly GCA_022567365.1. Classification (GTDB taxonomy): domain Bacteria; phylum Planctomycetota; class Phycisphaerae; order UBA1845; family UBA1845; genus JADFHG01. The sequence goes on from JADFHG010000391.1 coordinate 3,329, forward strand.
CAGCTCGCCGAGGCTACGGGCGAGCGTGGCCTCGATCTTGAGGAGCAGGGGTGTGATGGTGAGGATCATGACGGCCAGAAAAAGGGCGAACCCACCGGCCGCGACCATCCAAACGGTCGAGGCAATGTCCGAAGCGCCGTATCCGATGATCCCCAGCCCGATGAGCACACCCGCCCCGATCATGGTGATCGCACAGGCGAGCTTCTGAAGCATACGAAGCTGGGAGAACCGGCCTGGAGATGGGTGCATCGCGCGAACCTCGATCAAGAGCGACGAAAGAGACGACTATTCAAGACCTCGCAGCCGCCTGCCACGGCACCGCTCCGCTACGTCACCCATCCACCGATGGCAAACCGCGTCGGTTTGGACTTTCTTCGTCTATACGACCACGACTTGCCCGACCGGCGGCCGAGGATCACATGACCGAGTGCACACGAGACGGGCGACAAGTGATCGTAGTCCGGAACCCTCTCTCGTCAAGCCGTACACCGCCGCCGGAAGACCCAACGAACGACGCCCGCCGCCGCGACGCCGATCGGCGAGCGTCCGACGTCAGGAGGCTGGACCGACGGTGACCGGCTCTTCGTCCTCCCCCGCCTCGCGCCGTCGTGCGGTTGCGGCCTGCTCGGCGCGTTCGAAGACCAGCAGTCGTTGTGTTGCCTCATCGACGGCGTGGCCGACCAGGCATAGAAAAATGAGGGGTCCGCACGCCGCAATGCTCGCCCAACCAAGAACTTTCCATCCGATCATCAATGATTCCGCCGTCGATTCGTTGCCGTTTGATCTATCGGTTGGAGAGCCGCA
>JADFHG010000392.1 GCA_022567365.1 Planctomycetota bacterium
AGGGACGATTGAGGTCTCATTCGTCCCTACGGGACTCGGTTTTCTCGGTTTCTCACGAACCCCAGCACTGCGTGCTGGGCTAAGCTCACTTCGTCCCTACGGGACGGCACGACAGCCGCCGCCGATTGTGTCACGGACCCCGGGCTGCCCGTAAGCCGGCTTTGCCAGGCCCGCGTGATCTCTCGTCGTTTGATGCGTTGAGAGTGTCGGTGGGGCCGCCAATGGGAATCGGGAAATGCTCCGATAGCCTGTGCGTGCACAGGCAACGGACCGGCCCGCTTGCGGGTGCCGGTGCCGCACCGTTGAAATCAACGCTCTCCACGACCCGCCGGCCCCGCGCGGGGTGAAGCCCGCAAGAGAGCGGACTCGAGCGCGATCGAGCGCGACAAACCCGTTCAAAGCGACTTATCCGCCAGGGCGACGAGGTCCTTCACGTGGGCGACGCTGTTGGCGAACATGTCGCGCTCGCCCTCGTCGAACTCGACCTCGATGATCTTCTCCACGCCGCCCGCGCCGAGCATGCAGGGCACGCCGACGAAGTAGCCGCCAACGCCATACTCGCTGTCGCAAAACGCCGCGCAGGGAAGGATGCGCTTCTTGTCCTTGATGATGGCCTCGGCCATCTGGATGGTGCCGGCGGCGGGGGCGTAGTACGCGCTGGTGCCCATGAGCTTGACGAGTTCGCCGCCGCCCATCGTCGTCCGTTTGATGATCGCGTCGAGCTTGTCCTTGGCGATGAGCTGGGTCACCGGGATGCCGCTGACCGACGTATAGCGCGGCAGCGGGACCATGTCGTCGCCGTGCCCGCCCATGAGGAGCGCCGAGATGTCCTCGACGCTGCATCCGAGTTCCATCGCGATGAACGTCCGGTAGCGGGCGATGTCCAAGCAACCGGCCTGCCCGACGACGCGGTTCGGCGGAAAACCGGTCTTCTTCCACGCGGTGTACACCATCGCGTCGAGCGGGTTCGAGACCACGATGAGGACGGCATCGGGCGCGGCGGCGGCGATCTGCTCGGACACCGACGCGACGATTTTCACGTTCGTGGCGACGAGGTCGTCGCGGCTCATGCCCGGTTTGCGCGGGATCCCCGCGGTGATGATGACCACGTCGCTGCCCTCGGCGGCGGCGTAGTCCGACGTTCCCGTGATCTTGCAGTCGAACCGCTCGACCGGACCGCACTGGGCGAGGTCGAGCGCCTTGCCGGCGGTCTTGTCGGCGAAGGTCGGGATGTCGATCAGAACGATGTCGCCAAGTTCCTTGGCGGCCGCCCAAAAGGCACAGCTCGCGCCGACGTTGCCGGCGCCGATGACGGTCAATTTCGCACGTTTCATGGTCGGTTCCTTGATGAAATGAAAAGCCTATGTGCGGGAGTCAACATCGGCTCGATCATATCAACCGCGTGCATCCTCGCCAACCCCAAAGCGCGATCCAATCCGCGCCCACACTCGGCGAACGCCGACGCACCCGCCGACGACTCGACGATTGCCTTTCGGTCTTCGTCGCGACTTGACGGTGCGCGCCACCGGCCACATCCGACCGGCCGCACCCGCGTTGCGGTCCACGACCGCCCGTCATAGACTCACCCGCGACCATGAAATGCCCGCATTGCGACTATCTATTGTTCAATCTCTCTCGGCCGGTGTGTCCGGAATGCGGTCGATCGTTCGACGTGAGCCGCTACCGGTTCGAGGCGGGCGCGGTCTCGTTCAACTGCCCGCACTGCGACCAGGACTACTACGGCAACGACGCTCACGGCCTCCCTTCGCCGAGTTCGTTCGTATGCGTCAAATGCGACAAAACCGTTTCGCTCGGTGAGATGCGGGTCGTGCCGATCCATGCGGACGCGATGGGGGTACGGATTGACGCATCCCCGTGGGACGAGCGGGCGCACAACGGTCTGCGGCGGTCGTGGTGGCGGTCGCTGACCATGACGATGTTTCGCGGGGGGGAGTTTTTTCGCAAGCACCAGGGGACCTCGATCAAGGAGTCATGGCTATATGCCATGATTAGCCTCTATGTCGGGTTCATTCCATACTGCCTGTTGCAACTTCTACTCACCTTGGTCGTGATGGGTGTCATCGTGAATCGCACGGGAGGAACTATTGTCGGCGCTCCGCCGATGATGATGTTCGCCGCGATCTGGATCGGAACGGCCCTCGTGGGACCGCTGGTCCTTCCGTTGCTCGGCTCGGCGATCGTGGCGGCGTACGTCCACCCGGTCGTGATGCTCGTGGCGGATAAACGGAAGACATTCGGATATACCTATCGAACGGTCATGTATAGCCTCGGACCGGTCTCCCTATACGCCGTGCCTTTCTGCGGCACGTACGCGGCATACGTTTGGACGGCCGTCACACTGACCTTCGGGATCAAGGAAGTACACCACACGACCGGACTGCGCGCGGCCATCGCGGTTCTGTGGTTGCCGGTAGCCCTGATGCTCACGGGTTTGGTCGTGCTAACGGTCATCCTGGTCCGCGACGTTGCCCTCTTGGGCTGAGCTTCGTTGATGACCGCGATCACGACTTCGGCCACGTCGATATCAAAGATCCCGCACCGGTCATGGCGACGATCAGGCTCGTCGCTGGGCGTAGATCAACAGGGAGTAACGGCTGCGCGGGCTGAGTCGGAAGGGGGGCTGCGACTTGGGGTTTGTCTCCGCGTCGAAGTCGTGAATGAGATAGTCAAACCCGCACCGGTCCAAGACGCCGAGGATCTTGTGCAGGGTGCGCGGCCGCCCGGGCAGATGATGATACTCGACGACCATCCGCGCGACTCGGCGGAGGCGGTTCTCACAATCGAGAAGCACGTCCGTCTCCGCGCCCTCGATGGTCATCTTCAGGAAATCGACCGGCCCGTCGAGGTAATCGCGCAATCGAACGCATGCGACCTCGCTCATCGGAGTCGACGGATCGACCCCGTCGCCGACGTATTCGGCCAGCGTCCCGCCCGACAGCTCGTCCGAATAAAGAATGGATCGATCGGTCCCCTTCGCCAGCGCGGCCGGGACGATTTCAACATCGGTCAAACCGTTTCGCCCGATGTTCTCGCGCAGGTAGTCAAGCACAATGGGATCCGGCTCGAAGCCGATCACCCGTGCGGCCGGGTACGAATGTTTGAAGTAGAGAATCGACAAACCGATGTGGCTGCCGCAATCCAGCACGCGCGGGTCGGGGTGATCACAATGGAAGTGGTATAGCCGGCGGTAGAAGATGTTCTTGTAAAGTGTGTGGAAGTTTTCGACGTCTTTGATACGAACGTCGAACCCCAGTAGTGAAACCGTATCCCCCGCACTAACCTCGTCGCGGCTCAGCTTCTCGCGAAGGGTGGCCGGCGGTTCCAACTGCGTGGCTGTTTGTGTCATGTGATCAAATGCCGGGCGAGCGATCGCCGACCGCTCCCTTGAAAGCCCCTCATTGCCCACCTGTGTATCTAATATCGGTCGCAAACGGGCGCGACCTGAACGGATTGTCGCCGTCGGTCCCGGCAGGGACGGAAGGTCCAACGCGGGCAGCCGTGCCGACGCGGGCAGCAGCCCCGGCAGGGGCGGCGGTGTTGACGGAGGCAGCAGCCCCGGCAGGGGCGGCACTCCAGTAGCCACGAGCGCAAGCCCGTGGTCCGTGTCGACGCACTACCCCCGCAGCCCCGGCAGGGGCGGTAGTCTGATAGCCACGCGCGCAAGTCCGTGGGCCGCGTCGACGCGCTTGCCGCGCAGCCCCGGCAGGGGCGGTAGTCTGGTAGCCACGGGCGTAAGCCCGTGGTCCGAGTCGACGCGCTACCCCCGCAGCCCCGGCAGGGGCGAAAGAGCGGTTGCGTTTCCCGTTCGTCTGTCGCCCCTGCCGGAACTGGGCGCGACAATGAATGGGCGACACGCACACGGACCCCCGTGGGCGGAATCCGTTTGGTTAGGTTGACGTTCGCTCAGCCCCGTGGTACTACCGCAATCCGCTGGGGGCGGTCCCCGGCCCGGCGGAATGATCGGGCCGTTCTTTGCTTTCGTAACCGTTCACGCCATTCTACCCGCTCTTGTCTGCGCATAGCAACAGCCCCACCGGGATTTCATGGCGGTGTTGCTGCGGTTTTGCCGATCATG
>JADFHG010000393.1 GCA_022567365.1 Planctomycetota bacterium
TTGGAGATCGACTTGGACGCGGTGCGGATCGACAAAGGATCGGTCGAGTTCAAGGTCGTACGGCGCAGGACGCGCGGAAAGGACGGGCGCCCGTTGCCGCCGAAGGTCGAAGAGGGCCTCGAACCGCTTCGATCCGTGCTCGAGGGAAACATCCCGATCGTCGTTCGCGTTCAGACGCCTGCTCAGATCGCGTCCGTGCTGGAAATCCAAGAGGCGTTCGAGATTTACGTTGTGCTCCTGGATGCGGAGGGCGCCCGGGCGCACGTAGCGGACTTGGCCGCGCTCGAGATCGGCGTCATCGTGCCAAGGCGCGTCATTCGGAGCGTCAACAACACGCGGTATCATCAAAGTGACGACCTCGCCCGGCGCGACGTGCCGATCGCGTTTCAGAGCAGTGCCGAAGACGGCGCGCGAACGCTGCGGCAGTGGGGGCTATACGCGGTCGAGCGCGGGCTTTCCGCCGACGCCGCGCTCAGCGCACTGACGGTCGGAGCGGCCCGTATGTTCAATCTCGATGATCGCATCGGTTCGCTCAACGTCGGGCTGGACGGAGACTTGGTTATTTTCGATGGTCACCCGTTCGAAGCGGGCAGCCGGGTGCGGCGCGTCATCGTCGGCGGGGAGGAAGTTCGATGAAACTGACTGAACCGACAACAGAAAATCGCGAACCGAGGGGCACTCGAAACGTGCCTGGTACCGTGCTTCGCAAGTTTCATGAGTATCTGAGCCGCAGGCTTCAGCTTGCGCGATCTTGGGAGCGCAGATTACGGTCATTAGTGGAACTCGCCGAAAGTCTTGATACAAGGCACGGTGTCCGATTCTCCATGTTTTGCAGACAAAAACGGATGCCGCGCCTGTATCGGAACTCGCGGCGAGTACCACCAGCATTCGTGACATCGCGCGGGCTGAAGCCCGCGGCTCGGGGGAGAATCGTAGTCGCAGGACATATGAAACACGATACGAGTCACACCGCAACAGTGCGACGTTCAGCATCGATGCCGCGACAAATCGCCGCGCTGACAATCATGCTAGGCGTATTGCTTCTCTTTGCCGCACACCCGGCCAAGGCACAAAGCGGTCCGATCGACAAGGCATCAAACGCGTCGACAACGTCGAACGCGCCGCCGCTCGCGGTTCGCGTTGGCAAGGTCATCGTGATGGACGCCGAGAACACCGTCATCAACAACGCGGTGGTCCTGGTCAAAGACGGTGTCATCGAAGGGTTGGGCAGGGTCGATGAGATCGCCGTGCCCGATGGTTACAAGCTGATTGACGCGCGGGACAAGTGGCTCGTGCCGGGGCTTATCGACTGCCACAACCATACCGGCGGATCCCTACGCGACCTGAACGATATGTATTATTTGACCAATCCGGGCCTGCGGACGCTCGAGACGATCGTGCCCGAGAGCGACGGTGTCAAGATCGCCCGCGCGGGCGGTGTCACGACGGTGTTGGTCATCCCCGGCAGCGGCACGAACATGAGCGGATTCGGCACCATCGTGAAAATGGCCGGGCGCAGCGTGGATGAGATGGTCTACCGCGCACCGGGGTCGCTCAAGATCGCACAAGCGGGGAACCCCGAGTGGTATTGGTACGGTGTCGGGCGCAGCTTCATGAACTACAACACCCGCCAGACGCTCGAAAAGGCGCGGGACTACCACTTGGAGTGGGAGGCCTTCGAAAAGGGGATGACCGATATCGAGCCCGCGTACGATCCCATCTTTCACGACTTCCGCGGTCTCATCGCCGGTGAGTTTCCGGTCACGGTGCACACGCAGATCTACCAAGTCGTCATGACGACGGTGGACATGCTCGCCCGAAAGTTCCGGTTGCGGACCGTGCTCGACCACTGCACGTTTGACGGGTTCAAGGTGGCGCCCCTGGTGCTGGAAGCGGATATATACACGATCAACGGCCCGCGCCAATACTGGTTCGACCGCTCACAGCGCAAGATGCACGGCAACGCGGCGCGGTGGTGGCAGGGCGGTGTACACAAGCTAGGGATCAACACCGACGCGCCGGTCGTGCCGCAGGAAGAGCTGCCGTTCCAGGCGGCGATGGCGTGCTGGTACGGTTGGAAGCCCTACCCCGCCCTTCGCGGTCTAACGCGCATACCGGCCGAGGCCCTGATGATCGAGGACGGTGTCGGTTCGATCGAGGTGGGCAAGGACGCCGACTTCGGCATCTGGACCGGCGACCCCATCGATCCACGCTCCTCGTGTGAGTTAACGGTAATCAACGGGCGCGTCGTCTACGATGCGGCGGTCAAACGGCGTTTCTAATGATAACCCCTATCATGGTTGGATTGACTACGGATAAACAAAACCGACGCCTGCGTGCGCGCGCGGTCGCAGGAGGGGTTTCCAACATCCTTGCGTGTACCGTTTTCCTCGTTGCGTCGATGCCAGCTCACGCACTTGCCGGCGAGGACGGCGGCCTCGTGGTCGTCAAGGCACGGCGGGTAATCACGGTTTCCGGCGAGGAGTTTTCTCCGGGGACGATCGTCATCGAGGACGGCAAGATCAAGGCCGTCGGCGGCGACATCGAATATGAACCGTCCGCCAAGGTCATACGTGCGTCGCACGAAACCGTCATGCCGGGTTTCGTCCTGCCGCGCACGCGGTATGGATTGACGGGATATCAGCGGAGCGGCGTGCATGGCGATCAGCGGGCGGAGACCGACGTCTACCTTTCCGAATTGAACCTTACCGACCTCGTCGAGGCGGGCTATACCGTGGTGTGCTACGTGCCGTCGGGCTCGGGCATTCCGGGTTCGGCGACGGCGTATCGCACGGCCGGTCCGGACGATGCGCGTCTCCTCGCACCGTCGGCATACCTGGACGTCGTGGTCAACCTCGGCGCCAAGGAAAAGGACACGCTTCGTAAGGCCCTCGAGAAGGCCAAGGAGGAAATCGAAAAGGTGGAACAGGCCCGCAAGGAGTGGGACGAAGCGCAGAAGAAAAAAGCCGAGGAGGCCGAGAAGAAAGGCGAACAGAACGGCGAGGGGGAAACGCCCGAGGACGACGGTAATGAGAACGGAGGCGACGAAGACGGCAAGGTCGGTCGCGGTGCGGACGTTGACAACGACAACGATAACGACAACGGCTCCGACGAGCCGACCGACGGCGAGGACGCGACACCGGCCGAGGAAGAGTTCGAGCCGCCCGAGATCGATCCGAAGCACCAGCCGCTCGTCGATTTGATTCAGAAAGAAGAAGGCGCGCTCATGATGGTGCGACTGCGCCGCGCGTCGGACCTGCACCATCTTGATGACGTGCTGAAACCCTACGACGACTTGGCGTACGTCGTCCATTTGACGGCAGGTCGCGCGACGGATTTCCATCACGTGGTCGATTCGCTCGGCGAGCGCAACGCGCGCGTCGTGCTAAGCCCGTACATCAATCTGATGCCGCAGACGACGTTTCGATACAACCTCATGGCACGGTTGGCCGCGGCGGGATGTGAAACGTCGGTCCTGCCGCGATTCGACTCGCGAATCGAGTATCGGCGGGTTCGCGAGCGATTGAGCGACCTGGTCCGCGCGGGTCTGGATCGCGCTGAAGCCGTCAAATCGCTTACGCTGCACCCCGCGCGTGCCGTCGGGCTGGGCGACCGGTTGGGCAGCATCGAAGAGGGCAAGGACGCGGATCTCGTGTTCCTCGACGGGGATCCGCTCGATCCGCACGCGCGGGTCACGCGCGTGATGATCCTGGGCGAAATCGTTTGGAGCGGTGAGGACAAATGACCATGTATGGCACTCGGCTCATAATCCTGCTGGCCCTCGGCTATTCGTCGTTTGGAGGATGGGTGCCATGGGCAGGCACCGGCTTGCAGGTTTCGCCCGCCGGCGCCGCAATTGCGCACGAGTTTGTCAATGACACGCCGTCGAGCGATGCGCAGCAATTCGCGTTTGTCAAGGCGCGCCATGCGGGTGGACTTGCCACGCGCCCAGCCCGCGCCGGCGCCGATCCACCGAAGCCTGAACCCGAACCCAAACCCGAGCCCAAGCCCAAACCCGAGGACGCCCCCGCCGAATCCGACGAAACGAAGGCTGACACGGCGGCCGCCGACACCGAGGAAGGCGCCGA
>JADFHG010000394.1 GCA_022567365.1 Planctomycetota bacterium
CGCTCCCTTACCAGGCTGTCGGAATACTCCGTTCTGACTATTCCGACAGGCACTTTGATGGTACTTTCGGTCACGATACCCTAGGGTATTCAAACGAAAAGTACCGTCTTCTGCTGTCGAATTCGAGTATTCCGACAGCCTGGTGAGGGAGCGGCTTCCTTGGTCCACCCCCTTACGGTTGCGGTTCGGATAAGACGCAAACAGCATTATAAACTACGCTAGGGAATCTCGCTCGGAGGTGTTTCCGGTGAGACGGGCGCGTCCGTAGGAATTGCATCACGCGCGATAAGCTCGTTCGCGGCAATCCGATTGAACGGGTTGAGACGATACGCGGTTTGTAGGTGATACACGCCTTCGGTGTCTTTGCCACGCCTCAGAAGGAATTGCGCGAAGGCCACATGGGCCGCGTCGTTGCGGGGTTCCATCGCGACGGCTTGGCGATAGCGCAGGAATGCACCGTCGAGGTCGCCGCGCTCCTCGAGCTCCTGAGCGAGAAACACCTGTTGGTTTGCGGAGGGACCAACGAACTCCGCCGCCCATTCGGCGCCGGCGAGCGCGACATCGAACTGACCCTTGAGCTCCTGCGCGACGTTTCTGCCCTCGAGCGACGGTTGATGGCCGGGGTGCTCGTCGAGGGCGCGTTCAAAGTACGCCAGTGCCTGGTCGAGTTCACGGTAGGCGGCCGGGGTGTTGCGCTGCTGGAACAGGTCTCTCGCCAGCATCACCCCGCACAGCCCGATGTCGTACAGGTTTTCGACGCGCCTCCGCTTGACTTCGTCCGCCTGCATCAGCAGCGCTCGCGCCGGGCCGTACGCGCCGTCGATCATCATCTGCTGGCCCTGTGTCCGCAGCTCTCGATAGTTCGAGCGACATCCGATCAACACGCACGAGGTCGCGGCGAGAACAACACATCGAAGCAGCATCGCGTCACCGGGTCGGCGGGACAACCTCCGCGCGGGTTTCGATCGAGGGCATACCGCGCGGGGCCGACGTCGCAACGTATCCGATTTGGCAAGTGGTCGGCGGCGACCGAGACGCCCAGGCCGCGGAGCGCCCACGCTATGTTGTCGGGCTTGTGTCATCAGTTCCTCACATTCGCTCATCGCGGGCGGACGGCACCCTTGACTCCAACGCGTCGAGACACGCAAATGGTCCCGGCACGCGCTATAGTACGCTGAGGACGGCGCGCTTGTGCGGTTTCACTTGTTCCGTCCCGCTTGGCACGACGGCGGTATTGCGCCGCGCACTGGCACGATCGGCTGGATGATCCATGTCCACACGGTTTGTGATTCTACATCACATGCAAAACGATGGCGAGCATTGGGACTTGATGCTCGAGCACGCCGGGATCCTTTGGACCTGGCAGCTCGAGCGCGAACCGACCACCCGCGACGCCTTGCCGATCCCGGCCCGGCGCATCGAGGATCATCGTCTGGCCTACCTTTCCTACGAAGGGCCCATAAGTCGCGGCCGCGGCAGCGTGCGTCGTGTCGACTCGGGCCTTGTTGAATACGAGGATATCGCGTCGCAGCGCGTCGCGTTCCGGCTCTTTGGCGAACGGCTCGCGGGCGGGTTCGCGATGGTTCGCAGCCGGGCCGATTCGTGGGCACTCGTCGCGCTGGAGTCGGGCGTATGATCGGCAAATGGGGTGTCATCCACCGGAATTCACAGCGCGCTCCCTCAAACCCGGCACCGCGAACCTGTCCACATTGTGGAAAAGGCTCGCGGGTCCGCAGCCGGATCGGCCCCGCTGCGTTGCCGATTATCGGGGTTTCTGATGCCACCTTCCCACCAACTCACGCTTGATCCGCGCCCTTTTCATGGTCCTAAACTTCTGTTTCGCAAATAGTTAGCATAGAATCGGCTATGCAAGGATTGCACGTGTCGCCCTCCCGTCACGCTGCGGCGGTATGATTCGTGCTTAGGCCGATTTGATAGGAATGCGGAATGACCCTCAGCCGCCAGCTCATCTACAAGACCGCCGTTCTCACTGCGGGACTTGCGCTCTTGGGTGGAGCGTCGCTGTGGGGGCTTGGCGGTCTCCAGGCTGGGCTGCATCGTGCGCACAACGAATACCGAGCGCTTCGGATGGTACAGGCGGTGAGTGTTCACGCCGCCGCGGCGAAGGGGCTGTTGCGACACCCGAATCCGGACAGGGCAGAGCTGTCGCGGGAACTGCGACGCGCGAGCGAATGTCTCGCCGAGTTCAGCGCGCAAAAGCCGGACCAACGCGACGCGGTCGCGATCGAACAGGAGGGCGAGCGAAGGGCCGTGAGCGCGATCAGCCGCGCCCTGACCCACATCACCGAGCAGGTCGAGCTGGCCGGTGGTGAACCGCTCAGTCCGGAGGCCACGGCGAACGCCGTCAAAGCGATCAGCGCGGCGTCCGGCGTGCTCGACTGGATGGTCGCGAGAATGGACGAGAGCGTGGCCGAGGCTCAGGAGCAGACGCATGCGAGGGTCTACGCAACGATGGTGGCGCTCGCGGTGTTGTCGTTTGCGACGCTCGGGGCGGCCGTGTTGATCGGCGTATCGCAATACCGAAGCGTGATGAAACCGCTAAGGCGTCTTCGGGAGGGCGTCCGGAAGATCGCATCGGGCGATTTTAGCGAACGGGTCGCAACCTTCGGTCCCGGCGAGTTCCGCGATTTGTCGACCGACTTCAACGACATGGCCGAGCAGTTACACGAGTTGTATACGGATCTCGAGGCACGCGTACGATCGAAGAGCAACGAGCTGGTCAAGTCGGAGCGGCTCGCCAGCGTCGGGTTTCTCGCGGCGGGCGTGGCTCATGAGATCAACAACCCGCTCAACATCATCTCCGGCTACGCGGAGTTGACGCTCAAACGGCTGGCGAATTGCGGCGACTCGTCCGAGGTCGAAGAAGCGAACGATTCCTTGCGAATCATCCGCGACGAGGCCTTCCGCTGCAAGGACATCATCGACAAGCTGCTGTCGCTCGCGAGAAACGGGTCGAGTGCGCGATCGTCGGTGTCACTAGGCGGTCTCGTCCAAGACGTTGCCTCATTGGTCCAAGGCCTCAAGCAGTACCGGGATCTTCGCCTGACCATCCACTTGGACAAGAACGCCGATCTCGTCGTCAGCGGGAACGACAACGAGCTCAAACAGGTGTTGCTCAATCTTACGCTCAACGCGCTGCAGGCCGTCGATCCGCGGGAGGGGGAGGTGCGTATCGAGTGCAAACGTAACAACGGATGGGTTGAGGTGCGCGTGGTCGATAACGGATGTGGGATGAGCGAGGAGACGCGCGAGCATGTGTTCGAGCCTTTCTTCACCGAACGGCGCGACACGGTGGAGCGGGGTGTCGGGCTTGGGCTCTCGATCACCCACGCCATTGTGGAGTCGCACGGAGGACAACTTCGGGCGCACAGCGACGGTGTCGGTCGAGGTAGCTGTTTTACGGTGCAGTTTCGCCCGGCCACTGGATTTGAAGCGGATGATCGCCAAACGACTTAAACACGCGGATGAGATTCGCGTCCTCGTCGTCGAGGACGAGAGTCGCTTGCGCGATCTTCTCGAATCCTCGATTCGCGATATGGGCTATGCGGCGGATGGCGCGCCCACGGCCGAGGCGGCGCTGCGCCAAATGGAGAGGTCCGCGTATGACATCGCGATCCTCGATTTGAATCTGCCCGGTATCACGGGGCTCGAGTGTTGCAATCGTTTGCACGAGCAATGGCCGGACACGCGCGTGATCATACTGACCGGATACGGCGATCTCGACGCCGCGCGGACGGCCATTCGGCTCGACGTGGTTGATTTTCTGACGAAGCCGGCCTCGCTAAAGGATCTCGAACTCGCTTTGGATCGGGCTCGCCGGCGTCTGACCTGTGCGGTGCCGGAGGTCAAACACCCGACGGACGACGCCGATTCTGATTCGTGTGCCGCGGTCAAAGGGACGACCAAGACGCTTCAGGACGCGGAGCGAACCCATATACTCGCCGCGTTGGAACGCAACGCGGGTAATCGAAGTGCCACGGCGGCCGAACTCGGAATCAGCGTTCGTACGTTGTACTACCGCCTGTCCGAGTATCAAAACGAGCGGAGCGAGCGGGAT
>JADFHG010000395.1 GCA_022567365.1 Planctomycetota bacterium
AGCCGATAAACCTCGTGGGGTGGGGTGCATTGATCGCCTGACGGCCCGGACAGCTATGCGTAACCGAATTCATCTTTTAATCATCGCCGATACCTCGGCCTCTGTGGGCGCGGACTATGGCTATGAAGCGCTACGGCTCGGAGGATCACTCGATCCGGAGCAGTTTGATGTGGCGGTGATTGCACTCCACGATGGACCATTTTCCCCTGTGCCGACTGGTCCCCATGTCCCAATCCACCAGCTCGGTCTCTCCGACAATGCCAAGATTTGGAATCCATTATCACGTTGGAAATTGAGCCGTCTGGGGCGTGCGTTGCGCCCGGATTGTCTCTGTACTGTCGGCCCGCAGGCACGTCTCCTTGGCATCCGTACGGCACAGAGTCTCGGAATCCCCTCCGGGATCGCGCTTATTGATGATATGGGACATGATCTCACGCCCAGCATGCTGACATCGTTACAAGAGATCAATCAGGAAACCCCACGTTTTGTGGCGACGTCTTTTGCGGCGGCACAACGGTTGGTCCGGCAGGAGTTTACTGATCGTAACCGTATTGATGTGATTCCGCATGGGATCGATTTTGCGCGGTTTCCCGAACGGACACCCGAATCGATCGCCAATGCCAAACTGAAAGCGGATTTCGCCCTCGGCGACTACCGTGCGCTCGCACGGATTATCACCGCCGTCCAGCGGGACGACAACCTTGACGGCTGGACTCCGCCGCCCGGAAGTGCCCGCGTCATCGGGATCACCGGTGCGCCGGGCGTCGGCAAGAGCTCGTTCATCGGGCGACTCGGGCAGGAACTTCGCCGACGCGAGAAGAAAGTCGCGGTCGTCGCGGTCGATCCGAGCAGCCCGATTACGGGCGGTGCCCTGTTGGGGGATCGCCTTCGAATGATGCACGGCACGCCCGACGACGGGTTCTTCATCAGGAGCCTATCGTCGCGGGACGTTCTCGGCGGTCTTGGACCGTGCTGCCGCGACGTCATACGCATGCTTGTCGGGTTCGGTTTCGACTATGTCTTGCTCGAGACGGTCGGTGCCGGTCAATCGGACGTCGCGGTCCGGGATATGGTCGATAAGACGATACTCCTCTTGATGCCCGAAAGCGGCGACGCGATACAATTCTCCAAGGCCGGGATCATGGAAATCGCGGATTGTTTCGTCATCAACAAGTGTGACATACCGGGCGCCGACGCCACCGAAGCGCAGCTCAAGAGCTCGATCGGCGACTCCCGCCCGACATTTCGCGTGACCACAATCCGCGATGAGGGTATTGCGGCCGTCGCGGATTGGCTTGCCACCGCAGTGTGACTTTCCGCCTGCCCCGCGACCAATCCGCTGCCAACGACAACCCGAGAGCGACGTTCATCGCGACTGCGCAGGCACACCTGCTGGTGAGGAGCGCGAATAAGTCGTTGCTTGACTGGCCGGCGTGCCGCTGGGGATTGTTATATTCATTCAACAGTGCAATTTTCTGGCTAGTGGGCGATCGCGAACGCAACCGTCACCGACGAACGGATTGAATCCGGCATGTGGGTAGCCCGTGCCCAGCGCGGCCTCCGGAATCCTCAACTTCCCAACATGGGGGGTTGCATGTGGTCGGCGACATGCTATATTGCGTGGCTCGCGAAGGGCGAGGATGAAAAGGACGGTCAGGTGCATTATGCCCAAAATGAAAACACATAAAGGTGCGGCGAAGCGGATGAAAGTTACCGCTACGGGCAAGATCCGACATAAGCGATCCAACACGAGCCACTTGATGAGCACCAAGAACGGCCGACGTGTCCGCAAGCTGCGCAGGCCCGCGATCCTGGGGGGCAAGATCGCCAAGCGACTTAGGATAGCGCTGGGCGGCTAGTCGGTCGGCGGGTCGGGCGCCGGTTGTCCTGCGAAGCGTCGGGGCAACGCCGAACGGCCTGATTCATCGTACTAAGAGTACGTCCTAAAACCGGCGGGAACCCCGGTTCTTTCCGAACCCCGACCGTGAGGGAGGGGCTGTTAGGACGCACTCTAAGGATTCGCAGGCTACGATCTGCGATGACGCGCGTCGGCCGATAACAACTAGACCGGAGTGGGTAGCGCACCCGCAAGAAGGAGTTCGCAGACGATGGGACGAGCAACCTACGGGGCCGCCCGACACCGCAAGAAAGTGCGTTTGCTTCGCAAAGCCAAAGGCTATCGCGGCGCCCGCAGCAAACTGTGGCGAACCGCGAAGGAGGCCGTTCAGCGCGCGGGCGTGTTTGCCTATCGGGACCGCCGGGCTCGAAAACGTGACTTCCGTCGTCTCTGGATCACGCGCCTCTCGGCAGCGTGTAGGATGCGCGATATCGCCTACAGCCGTTTCGTCTTCGGTTTGTCGGCCGCCGGTATCGAGCTGAACCGTAAGGTGATGAGCGAGATGGCCATTCACGCCCCCGAAGACTTCGACGCGGTGGTCGAGCTGGCGAAACAGTTCACGCCCAGAAACGCCGCGGCGGCGTAGTCCCGGTTCGTCGTATCACACCATCGGGATCCGTGCCAAGTGGAATCCGACACCCAACCCATCGATGAAATGCCGACACCGCTCGGCGTCGTGCCGACGGCGTTTCCGACGTCGCCGCCGATCGAAGAAATGCTGGACCGGTTCTTTGATCCGGGGCCTGAGTTCGCCACCGTCGAGGTCGATCGAAGCGAACCGGAGACACATCTCGAGATCCTGGAGCAGCTCGGGGCCTCGCCGTTTCCGCGCGGGGACTTTCCGCTGATCGGGTTTCTGGCGTCGACGTACGATCGGGTCAGTCGCTACGCGCTGGATCGCGATTGACCCGTCGGCGCGCAACTACATGTCGATACGAAAAACCTTGGAGCATTTCCCGATTTCGCATGGCGGATCCACCGACATTCGCAACGCATCAAACGGCGAGAGATCGCGCGGGCTGCAGCCCGCGGCCCGGAACACAGAAGCGGGAAATGTTCTAATCTGAACCATTCTCCGGTCGAAACCGATCCGCCGGCACCCAGCGCGTATTGTAGCGAATCCGCCAATGGTCATCGGGGTCGGCGTCGGTGTCCTTCGTGGCTTCGGCATCTTGGGCGTCCTTGGCGATGTCGATCGACTCGTCGCGCGGGAGCGGTCCAACCCGCGTTCCGCCGACTACGTTGTGGTCGCCGTCCTTGTCCCAGCCGACGGAATAGAGGAAGAACGTACGATCGTGTCCGTGGGGAATCGGCGGCAGGTCGGTCCAGTCGAACTCGATCGTGAGTGCGTCGCCCGCGTTGAGAATGGCGAGCCTGTTATCCCGCCGGGTGACAAGGTCCGTCACGTCACCGTACACCGTGCACCAGCCCTCGAGCGTTGTCCGCCAGGGAGGTGTCGGGGAAACCGCCGCGTAATCGGGCGTCGAGGGATGGTGCGCCGCGCGCGCGCGCAGATCCGAAAACCCCCGCCAGTGCAGATCGGTCTTCACCGCCGACAGCTCGCGAATCCGCGAATCTTCGAGCCCGACGCGCTCGAAAAGCGCGATGCGGTCCCACCGGATCTCGAAGGTCGTAGAGAGTCGCAATCGCGCCGCACCCGTCGGGAGCTTTCCGTCGAGGTCGCACAGGATGGTCTTTGTCTTACCGGCCGGCATACCCACGACGACGTCGATTCCCCGCCAATCGCCGGGCGCCACCTCGACCTCGATCGTCGGCGGGATGATGGTCAGCGACCGGTCCTGGGAAAGGGCGATGTTGGTGCTCGCATCGCCGTATTGCAGCCAACCGGTCAGCGCCAGGACAAGCGGTGCTTGGGGATCGAGCGGTCCGAAGTCCATGGTGAGGGTCAACGGGTGGCACATTCCGCGGTAGGGAGACGGCAGCGGTTCGCCCGGCGGCGCGAATAGGCCGTCGATCGCCCGAACCGCCTCCGTCCGGTCCATGCCGTCGTCGCCGACAACCGACCGCAAGCGCGCCGGTCGCGCGAGCCCCCACACCTCGGACGGAGGAAACGGCGACGGCATGAGCTTGTCGGTCGGATGCACCTCGATCTCGGGCGGGTGATCGACCGCGACGAGCTTCACGTAGTCAAGGTAGAGCACCTCGCGAAACTCGTCCGT
>JADFHG010000007.1 GCA_022567365.1 Planctomycetota bacterium
AACGAGCGCTGTAGGAATGAGGCCTTTCGCGAAGTTCGGACAACGGGCCATTGAGATGGTATGCGACATGACAACAACGCGGATGAACCGAACGCGAACAAAACAACCCGGCGGTGTTGGCTCGGCTCTTGTGGCCATCCTCGTCGCAGTCGCGTGCCCGCGCCCGACCGATGCCGAGCCGCCACCCTCGATGCCTGCGGACGAAAAGGCATCGGCGGAACTGATCGCCTTGCTCGGCGATGGGTTTCGCATCAAGGAGACGGACCACTGCACACTCGCGTATGACGCTTCTTCCGAAGTCATGCGGGCCTTGGTCGGGCGGTTGGAGGGTACGTTTCGTTCGGTGTGGCGTTTCTGTGAGGGCAACGGGATCGCCGTCCATCCGCCCGCGGCGCGGCTTCAAGTCATCCTATTCGACGACTACGAGGATTTCGTCGCCTACGGTCGCCGTTTGGGCGCCGACGCGAGCGCGCTTGCGGGGTTCTATCACCACGCCACCAACCGCGCTATTTTCGCCAACATGCTCAATCGTCCGGAGTTCGCCCAGCTCAACCAGGCGATCGAGGACGTATCCGCCCAGCTTCAAACGCGGTCCCGGCGCAGGTCGGGCAAGTCCGGCCCACGGGTGGACCGTCGCGGCTTGACCCGCCGACTCACGTCGCTACGCGCACGGCGCGATGCGATGGTGGCACGATTCAACCGCATGATCGTCCAGCACGAAGCCGCACATCAGGTCTTGTTCAACATCGGTGTACACGCGCGCCGCGCTCAAACCCCGGACTGGCTCGCCGAGGGGCTGGCGTGTCAGTTCGAGGTCGCCCAGACGCGGTCTACCAAGCGACTCGGGCGAACCAACCACGCCCGATTGGGCGACTTTCGCGAGTTTCTCGGCGTCGTAGGCCGAGCGTCCAAGGCCGAGCCGGAGCAGTTCGCCGCAGCCGTTGCGGATGGAAGATGGTTGCCGCTCGACAAGCTGATTTCGGAAGCAAGATCAGTGTCAGATAGTGGCACACACGCGATCGCCCGGTATGCCCAGGCCTGGTCGCTCGTGTTCTTCCTCCAGCGGAAGTACCCCGAAAAGCTCGCGGCGTACATAAGCCTGATCGCGACTCGCCCGCCCGGCAAGCGCTTCGGGGCGGACCGGGAGCGCAAGGACTTCGAGTCGATCTTCGGACCACCCGATCGCGATCTCGAAAAGGAGTGGATCGATTTCATCCTTGCGCTTCGCTATGACCGCAAGGCGGCCGGGCGTTGATCGCACGTCGTCACACAGTTTTTACCGACTCTTGAACATCGTCGCGAACCCACCGAGCACCGATCCTTCGCCCTTGCCGCCGCCGGGTTTGATGTTTGCGAGGACTCGGCCCGCGAGGCGGGTGAAGGGCAGGGACTGCAGCCACACCGCGCCGGGTCCGCGCAGGGTCGCGAGGAACAGGCCCTCACCGCCGAATATGGCGTTCTTGATCCCCTTGCTCATCTGGATGTCGTAGTCGACGCTCGGCTGCAGCGCGACGAGACATCCCGTGTCGATGCGGAGCACTTCGCCGGAGTCAAGGTCGATCCGGTGGATCGTGCCGCCCGCGTGCACAAACGCCAACCCGTCGCCGGTGAGGCGTTGGAGGATGAACCCCTCGCCGCCGAAGAGGCCCGTGAGGATCTTCCGCTGAAATGCGATGCCGATGTGCACGCCACGGGCCGCACACAGAAAAGCGTCCTTTTGGCAGATGAGTTCGCCGCCGAGTTCGTCGAGGTGCATCGGGATGATCTTGCCGGGATAGGGCGACGCGAACGCGACCCGTTCGCGCTTTTGGCCCATCGCGCCGAACGTCGTGAGGAAGAGCGACTCGCCGGTGATCATGCGCTTACCGGCGTCGAAGAGCTTGCCGAAGAATCCTTGGTTCTTGCTTGGATCGCCGAAGACCGTCTGCATCTCGATGCCGTCGGTCATGTACATCATCCCCCCGGCCTCGGCGATCACGACCTCGCCCGGATCGAGGGTGATCTCGACAAACTGCATGTCGTCGCCGAAGAGTTCGTAATCGATCTCGTCGGAGCGGCGCGTCTTCGTTGGCGCAGCGGGTGGGGCGACCGGTCCGGTCGCACCGACGCCCAGCGCCGCGACGTGATGCGCCTCGGTCCACTCCGGAACGCCCGGTCCCCAAACGAGCGTCTTCGACCCGCCCGCCCCGGGCAGCGCCGAGAGCAACTCGCTCCGTGTCACCGGACCCGTCGTCTCCTTGCCGCTTACGTAGTACCACCCGCCGTCACTTGCCATTGTGTTTCTCCTGTGATTGTGGACCTTGCGCCTTCCCCAAGCGTAACAGCTACGGCGCTGCCGTAAACAGACGACTCGCCTTCGCAACAGCGTGCGCATCACTCGCAAAGCCCGGAGGCGCGTCCGAGGTCCATCGGCGACACGTGCACCGGTACGTGCAATCTTGCGGGTCTGGGGGGAGCATCCAAATCCGCGAGATTGCGCGTGACGATGCAGGGAGTTCGGAATCCTTGATCCGATTGCTCGACATTCTTATGTTGGATTTCGACGGCGCCGCGCGTACAATTGGCGTGTCCGGCGAGGCTACCTTTGAGAAAAAGCGGGGGACGAAAATGCACAAACGGTTGAGACTGATCGGCATGCTCATGATCTTCCTTCTGGTCGCGCCGACCGGTTGGGCGCTCGATACCCTGGTCAACTGGGAAACACCGCACGTGCATCCGCTCGAGCTGACACCGTCCGGCTCGCTCTTGCTCGCGGTCAATACGCCGGACGCGCGGCTCGAGGTCTTCGACGTCACGACGGGCATGCCCGTCCACGTCGGTGCGATCCCGGTCGGTTTGGATCCGGTCTCCGTCCGCGCGCGGAGCGATTCCGAGGTGTGGGTCGTCAACCGCGTGTCGGACAGTGTCAGCATCGTCGATCTGAGCACGATGAACGTCGTCATGACCATCGCCACGCTCGACGAACCCGCCGATGTGGTCTTTGCCGGCGACCCGGTGCGGGCCTTCGTTTCGTGTGGCCAAGCCAATACCATCCAGGTGTTTGACCCGGACAATCCCTCCGCACCGATTGGCTCGATTCCCATCGACGCCGAGGAACCTCGGGCGATGGCGGTCAGCCCCGACGGACTGACCGTATACGTGGCCGTCTTCGAGTCGGGAAACGGATCGACGGCGCTCGGTGGCGGACTTTCCCTCGGTGTGGGCACGTTTCCGCCCAACGTCGTCAACGATCCCCTTGGACCGTACGGCGGCCAGAACCCTCCACCCAACGACGGGGCGCTGTTCGACCCGCCGATGCAACCGGGCAACCCCCCGCCGCCGGCCGTCGGGATGATCGTCAGGAAGAACGCCGCCGATCAGTGGATGGACGACAACGGCGGCGACTGGACCGACCTGGTCAGCGGCCCACTCGCGGGCCACTCCGGTCGACCGGTGGGTTGGGATCTGCCCGACCGTGACGTCGCCATCATCGACACCACCGACCTCAGCGTTACCTATGCCACCCGGCTGATGAACATTTGCATGGCCATCGGGGTCAACCCGGCGACCGGCATGGTCACGGTCGTCGGTACCGACGCGACGAACGAGATTCGATTCGAGCCGGTGCTTTCCGGACGTTTCATACGGGTACACGCCGCGCTGGTCGATCCGGAGATGCCGGATGATGGCACTATCGTCGATCTCAACGATCATCTGACGTATACGAGTTCGACCATCCCGCAGGTCGAGCGCGACAAGTCGCTCGGCGATCCGCGGGGAATCGTCTGGAACAACGCCGGCACGACGGGCTATGTGACCGGTATGGGGTCGAACAACGTGATCGTCATCGACGCCAGCGGCAGCCGCACCGGGCTGGCTCCGACGATCGAAGTCGGCGAAGGGCCTACCGGTATCGTGCTCAACGAAGCGCTCGGCAGAATCTACGTGCTCGACAAGTTCGAGTCGGCGATTTCCGTAATCGACACAACCACCGAGCTGGAAATCGCCCGTATCCCCGTCTTCGATCCGTCGCCCATCGCCATCAAGCTCGGGCGCAGGCACCTGTATGACACGCACGAGACCGGCGGGCTCGGACATATCGCGTGTGCGTCCTGTCACATCGACGCGCGGATGGATCGAATCGCGTGGGATCTGGGTAATCCGGCAGGCGATGTCAAACCCTTCGATCAGAATTGCAACTTCGGGGCGGGCGCGCTGATCGGTGCGCCCGCGTGCGAGGATTGGCACCCGATGAAGGGGCCGATGATGACCCAAACCCTGCAAGACATCATCGGCAAGGAGCCGCACCACTGGCGCGGCGACCGCAACGGCATCGAGGAATTCAACGGTGCATTCGTCGGCCTGCTCGGTGACGATGAACTGCTCACAGCCGGTGAGATGCAGGAGTTCGAGGACTTTCTCGCGACGATCGTCTTCCCGCCGAACCCCTTCCGAGAGTTCGACAACTCGCTTCCGACCACCCTGCCGCTTCCGGGGCACTTTACGACGGGTCGCTTCGCGCCGGCGGGTCAACCCCTGCCGGACGGCAATGCCATCGCCGGACTCTTCAACTACCGCACGGGCGATCTTGATGGGGTCGACTGCGTGACATGTCACACCCTACCCACTGGCATGGGCACGAACCTTGTCTTCAGCGGCGGCGGCTCCACACCGTTTCCGACCGGTCCAAACGGCGAGATGCACCACGCGCTCGTTTCCGTCGATGGTTCCACCAACGTGAGCATCAAGATCCCGCATTTGCGCAACCTCTACCAGAAGGTCGGTTTCGACGCGACGCAGATCAGCAATCGCGCCGGATTCGGACTCCTACACGACGGCAGCGTCGATTCGATCGCCCGGTTCGTTTCCGAGCCGGTGTTCGCCGTCGCGAGCGATCAGGAGGTCGCCGATCTGGTGGCGTTCATGCTGGCGTTTTCCGGTTCGGACCTCCCTACCGGTTCGACGAACAACATCTTCGAGCTGCTCGGGCCGACGAGTAACGACACGCACGCCGCCGTAGGCAGGCAGGTGACGTTTGATGGCACCAACAACGACGATCCCGACCTCGTGGCGCTCTTCGACGAGATGCTCGCGCTCGACGACGCAAACGCCGTCGGGGTCGTGGCCAAGGGTGTGCTCGGCGGCCTGCAGCGCGGCGCGTTCTATAGCGGCGCCGGCAACTTCCAGTTGGATCGACTTGGCGAGACGATCACCGCCGATGATCTGCGCACCATGGCGACGGCCGGCGGCGAGATGACCTTCACCGTGGTTCCCCACGGCACGCAGCTTCGCATCGGCGTGGACCGCGACGAAGACGGTTTCTGGGACCGCGATGAGCTGGACGCCTGCAGCAACCCGGCCGACGCTAACAGCATTCCGGGGAAGGTCGTCATCACCGGGGACTATGATGGTGACGGTCTGTTGACACTCGCCGACTTCGCCGCGCTGAACGCTTGCATGGCCGGTCCGGACGTTGCCGTGGGGGCGACGTGTGCCTGCACGTTCGACTTCGACCTCGACGGGGATCTGGACACGCGGGATTATGCGCAGTTCTCGATCGGGTTTGACGAGCCGTAGCGTAGTCCGTTCTCAGCCGTCGCGACGCACACGCCCAGCAGCACGGGCAGCGACTTTCGGCGGAAGACACCGGCCCAGTGACGCCGCTCGAGGCGGGCGATTTTCTTGGGCGAGAGGAGAACGTCGAGCGAGCCGATGGTTGTCTGCGGGGCAGTTCGCCGGAACATGCGGGCCATTCTTGGCAAAGGCGTGCCATTTCATCCAATCCACGCCGAAACTGCTCTTCTGTACGTCGCAGGCCGAGTTCCAACCAAGGGGGGTTACGAGAGAATCATGATTGAGGGATTCACTTCTCCCGGCCCCAAAATCGCGCGAGTTCGACGAGCACTTTGACCGCCGTTTCCATTTCCTCCAGACAGGCAAACTCGAGCGGTGAGTGGAAGTTGTGCATTCCCGTGGAAAGGTTCGGCGTGGGAAGACCCATTTCGGTGAGGCGCGAGCCGTCCGTGCCGCCGCGGATCGAGTGCATCTGCGGTTCGATTCCAATACGCTTCATGGCCTCTACGGCGAGGGCTACCGCGCGCGGTTCCTTCTCGAGCCCTTCGACCATGTTTCTGTATTGGCGTTTGACGTGGACGTCGATCGTCGCCCCGGGGTGCTCGGCGAGCACCGTCGCGCCGATTTGCCGCAAGATCTCCGCGTGCCCGGGAAGGTCGCCCGCGTCGAAGCTCCGCAGGATGATGCGAATGGTCGCCGAGTCCACCCCGCCTTCGAGTACGTACGGATGGAGAAATCCCTCCCGCCCCGACGTCGTCTCCGGGGCGAGCCGCTGCCAAGGCATACGCGACAGGAACAGGCCCGCGAGGCGTATCGCGTTGATCATCCGTCCGGTCGCGAGACCGGGGTGGATGTTGCGCCCGGTGATGGTCACGACCGCGACGTCGGCCGAGAAGGTCTCGTTCTCGATGGTGCCCGCGCCTTCGCCGTCCAACGTGTAACCGGCAACGGCGCCGAGGGCTTCGACGTCGATATGGTCCGCACCGCGCCCGACCTCCTCGTCACACGTGAAGACGATGCGAATCGGCCCGCGAGGGACGCTGCGATCGGTCACGAGCCGCGCCGCCGCCGTCATAATCACGGCGATACCGGCTTTGTCATCCGCGCCGAGCAGCGTCGTGCCGTCGGTCGTGATGATCGTTTTCCCGGCGAGGGCGGCCAACTCCGGGGTCTCGGCCGGGCGGAGCACCTTGCCGGTGTCGCCCGGGAGGACGAGGTCGCCGCCGTCGTATTGCTCGTGGACGATCGGCTTGACGTCTTTGCCGCTCGCCTCGGGCGACGTATCCATGTGGGCGAACCAGGCGATCGTCGGTGCGCCGGGCGCGGTGGCGGGAATCGTCGCGGCGACGATCCCGTGCTCATCGACACGCACATCGTCGAGCCCGAGCGCTTGCAGCTCGTCAGCGAGCACTTTGCCAAGCGTGAGCTGCCCGGGCGAACTCGGGTAGGCGTCGGTGACTTCGACCGCGGTCGTCTCCACGCGGACGTAGCGGCAAAAGCGATCAAGGAGTTGGTCCACTGGGTTTCTCCGTCGTTCATCAAACCATCGAGCAAACGACCGCCGTCCGGCGGCGACGAAAAGGCGTTGCGGCTCGGCCGCGTCGCGGCCAAAATGCGGCGTTCCGCAGGAGAGCGACTTCCGAAACGCGGCAGCGCCACTATATGTCCGGTTGGCGGCGTGGGGTAGGCGAGCGGCGGACGCAATCATGCCCGTTGGCGGCCCTTCCCGCCCCTGATTGGCGTGTTGGCAACCAAGCTTGGCGCCCTTCCAAGGACGTGATCCGGGGCTGGCCGGGCTGCGCCGAGCGAATTCGCAGCCAGCGCCGCTTGCGGCCTACGATTCAAGCGGGTGGTGGGTATTGGGCGCCATAGTGCATTGGCAAGTTGAACAACCCACTGTCGCCCGGTAACATTCGGCAGGGTTGAACCGCCTGATCGGCCTCGTGCCTGGCAGGCGGGTTTGGCCGTCCAGTGTCTCCCGGCGCCGCTCGGTCCCTAGGACGGATCGAGAACGTCGCGACACGTTTGGAGTCGCACACGACCGTTTGCAGTACAGATGGCAAGAAAACGAAAAAAAATCGGTGAGATCCTCGTCGGCTGGGGCGTGATCGACGCGAGCGCGCTCGCGGACGCCTTGAAGTACGCTCAGGAGCACGGCAAGCGTACCGGCGAGGCGCTCGTCGAGCTCGAACTCTGTAGCGACGACGACGTCGTCAAGGCGCTCGCAACGCAATTCGGCCTCGAATACATCGACATGGACAAGTATGCCGTGGATCAGGACAACCTCGCCCTGATTCCCGGCAAGCTGATCGAGGACTACCTCGTGCTGCCGCTCGCCGAAGAGGGCGATGCTTTGAAGGTCATCATCACCGACCCGCTCGACCTCGAGACGATGGACTTGCTGCGTTTCCGCCTGAACCGCGAAATCATCCCCACACTGGCGGCCGCGAGCAAGGTCAAGCGGTTCATCGACAAGTTTGTGAGCACGAGCGGCGACGAGCTCTCTCAGACGATGGCGAGCATCGACCAGGCGGCGCCGGCGGAGGATGAAGACCCGCTTGCGGCGCTTGACGGCGAGGCGGACGATGCCCCGATTATCCGTCTGGTCAACATGATCATCACGGAGGCGGTGCACGCAAGAGCGAGCGATATTCACGTCGAGCCGATGTCCGACCGCGTGCGAGTGCGCTATCGCGTGGACGGCGTGTGCCACGTGCGCGACGATATCCCCAAGTCGATGCAGGCGACCGTGACGACACGCTTGAAGCTGATGGCCGGTCTCGACATCTCGGAGAGGCGAGTACCGCAGGACGGACGCATCAAGATGAAGATCGGTGGCGGCCAGGTTGATTTCCGCGTCAGCGCGCTTCCGAGCTACCACGGCGAGAGTCTCGTCCTGCGTATTCTCCGTCCTGAATCCGTGCAGGTCGGCATTCACGCGCTCGGCTTCGCGGAAGAAGACTACGAGATGTTCCAGCGGATCATCAAGCGCCCCAACGGTGTGTTCCTGGTGACCGGACCGACCGGATCGGGCAAGACGACGACCCTCTACGCCGCGCTCCAGGAACTCAACCGCCCCGACCGAAAGATCATCACGGCGGAGGATCCCGTCGAGTACAACTTTGCCGGGATGAACCAGTGCCAAGTCAGGGACGACATCGGTCTGACCTTCGCGATCATCCTCCGCGCCATGCTCCGTCAGTCCCCGAACATCATCCTCGTGGGAGAGATTCGTGACAAAGAGGTCGGCGAAGTGGCGATCCAAGCCGCGCTGACCGGCCACTTGGTGTTCAGCACGCTTCACACGAACGACGCGCCCTCGGCGATCACTCGACTGATCGACATGGGCATAAAGCCGTTTCTGGTCGCCAGTGCGGTACAGGCGATCATGGCACAACGTCTGATTCGACTGATCTGCAAGGAGTGCAGGGTCGAGGATCCCGACGTAAGCCCGTACACGCTGCGGGTGCTCGGTTTCTCCGATGGCGAACTCGATGGGAAACCTCTGTGGAAGGGGGCCGGCTGCAAACGCTGCGGCGGAACGGGATATCGCGGTCGAAAGGGCATCTTCGAGATCCTGGCGATGAACTCCCAGCTCAGGGATCTGGCGTTCAGCCGCGCACCGGCCAACCAGCTCCGCGCCGCAGCCAGGGCGTCCGGCATGCGACCGCTCTTGGAGGATGGAAAATTGAAGATGCTCGCCGGATTGACGACGGCGGAGGAGTTGATGCGAATCACGCAGGCCGAAGGGGTTTCGTAGGCATGATCGGTGAGGTGGCGTCGTCGCCTTGCCCGTCGAAGCGTTAGGGAGCGCGATTGCCGCCGGATCGACCGGCGGATCGTGAAACCGTAACTTACGGGAACAGCAGAATGTCGAGTCTTCACATTGATCGCCTCCTGGAGACGGTCATCAAGCAGGATGCATCCGATCTGCACCTTACGGTCGGGCGTCCGCCGGTTATTCGGTTGCACGGGCACCTCCGTTCGCTCGAGACCAAGACGCTTGGTCCGGACGATACCACCGCCCTGATGAAATCGATCACACCGGAGCGCAACCAACAGGAGCTGCAGGAAGAGGGCGGTACCGACTTCGGTTTCGCGTTCGGCGACCAGGGACGGTTCCGCGTTGCGATTTTCAAGCAAAAGGGCAATGTCTCGCTCGTACTACGGCTGATTCCCTTCAAGTTGCTCAGCCTGGAGGAAATCGGTCTTCCGAAGATCGTGCGGGCGTTGTGCCGCCGCCCTCGTGGTCTCTTCCTGGTCACCGGTCCGACCGGCTGTGGTAAGACGACGACGCTCGCGTCGATGCTCGACTACATCAACATGAACTTCGATCGCCACATCGTCACGGTCGAAGACCCGATCGAGTATTACCACAACCACAAGAAGTCGATCGTCAATCAACGCGAGGTGGGCATCGACGTACCGAGCTTCTCGGAGGCCCTGCGGCGCGTGCTGCGGCAGGATCCGGACGTGATCCTCGTCGGTGAGTTGCGCGACCTCGAGACCATGGAGTCCGCGATTCGGGCGGCGGAAACGGGCCACCTGGTGTTTTCCACCGTGCATACCACCGGGTGTCAGGGCACGGTCAACCGTATCATCGACGCCTTTCCGCACGAGCAGCAGGAACAGATTCGCGTGCAATTGTCGACGAATTTGATCGCGACGCTGTCGCAGGCGCTGTTGCCGCGAATTCCGACGGGAATGGTCGCGGCCTACGAGTTCATGGTCACGACGCCCGCGATCGCCAACCTCATCCGCGAAAACAAGACTTATCGCGTCGACTCCGCGATTCAAACGGGCAAGAAATACGGGATGCAGTTGCTCGACGAACACCTGTGGGATCTCTACCACAAGGGGCAGGTGTCGGAGGAGGACGCGACCGACCGGGCACGCCACCCCGGCCAGATGCAGGACAAGATCGACGCACACAAGCGCGGCCAGGAGCTGACCGACCTCGACGCCGACAAGAACGGTGACGGGAAAGATGGCGATGATGATAGGAATCTGCAACTGCGATCATGAGCGAAACCGGACCCGCCAGTGAAGGAAGAGGACGTCGCAAGCCCGGAGTGGAACAACTCCGCGGTCGGCAGTTGGGGCGCATCCTGATTCGAATGGGCAAGTTGCGACGTTCGCAAGTCCATGAGGCGCTGGAGATTCAAAAGGAGCGCCGCAGGCCGATCGGGGCAATTCTTGTCGAGCTCGGCCATATTTCCGAAAAGGATCTGAAAGCCGCCCTTGCCGCGCAGATCGGGATGGAGGAGATCGACCTCTCGCAAGTCGACGCGCCTCCGGAAGTGATTAACTTGATGCCGGCGCAGATGGCGACGACGTATCAGGTCATCCCGTTCGAATACAACGAGGAGCGTCACGAACTCTCGGTCGCGCTCGGCACGCCGGACAACTTCGTCGCGACCGACGACCTGAAGACGCTGCTCGGACTGACCATCAAACCGTTTCTCTGTGATCCCGCGCACCTTCAAAGCGCGCTCGACCGCTACTATCCCGAGGGCGAACAGGAGTCGATGACGACGCTCCTGGATGAGCTTGCGGCCGATGAGGATCTCGCGCAGTTTCGTGACCGGGGCGACAGCATCGACCTGGCCGAACTCAAGGAAATGATGGAGCTCAATCCGGTCAAGAAGCTCCTCAACCTCGTGTTGCTACAGGCCATCAAGGACAAAGCAAGCGACATCCATTTCGAACCGTTCGAGGACGAGTACCAGATGCGCTATCGCATCGACGGCGTCCTCTACGCAATGGTGCCTCCGCCGCGGTATATCTCGCTGGCGATCTCGTCGCGAATCAAGGTGATGGCCAACCTGGACATTTCGGAACGTCGGTTGCCTCAGGACGGCCGCATCGAGCTGCAGCTCAAAGGTGCGCCGATCGACCTCCGCGTGTCCGTGCTGCCGACGATGTTCGGGGAAAGCGTCGTGCTCCGTGTGCTCGACCGATCCAACGTGCAGCTCAGTCTCGACAAGATCGGGATGGCCGACGAGGATCTCGCGGTGTTCAAACAGCTCATTCGCAAGCCGAACGGCATCATCGTAAACACCGGACCGACCGGATCGGGCAAGACGACGACGCTCTACGCCGCCCTGAGCGAGCTGAACTCGCCGGAGGTCAAAATCCTGACCGTGGAGGATCCGGTCGAGTACGACATCGACGGTCTGGTACAAGTTCAAGTGAAACCGGATGTCGGGTTGACGTTTGCCCGTGCGCTTCGTTCGTTTCTCCGGCAGGATCCGGACATCATCCTAGTCGGGGAAACGCGTGACGCGGAAACGGCACAAATCTCGGTCCAGGCTTCGTTGACTGGACACTTGGTGTTCACGACACTTCATACGAACGATGCCCCGTCTGCGATTGCGCGTATGCTCGATTTGGGCGTGGAGCCGTTCTTGATTACGGCCACACTGGAAGCCATCGTCGCACAGCGCCTCGTGAGGCGGATTTGCACAAACTGCAAGACGGAATACCAGCCGTCCGAGGAGCAGTTATCGGAATTGGACCTCAAACCCGAGGACGTTGGTGATCGCTCGTTGTTCTATGGAGATGGTTGCGACTACTGTAACAACACCGGGTATCGCGGGCGTATGGGCATCTACGAGATCATGGTTCTCGACGATTCCATGCGGGAGTTGATCATGCGCCATGCTTCGTCCGCGGTGCTTCGA
Organism: Planctomycetota bacterium; assembly: GCA_022567365.1. GTDB lineage: Bacteria > Planctomycetota > Phycisphaerae > UBA1845 > UBA1845 > JADFHG01. The sequence continues at coordinate 12,237 of JADFHG010000007.1, forward strand.
CGTGAGGCGGTCAAGCGTGGAATGCGTACGCTCCGCGATGCCGGGCTCGCGGCGATTTACGATGGGATCACGACGATCGACGAGGTGGTGCGCGAGACGATACGCGAAGAATGAGACGACGCTTGCGGCTTGGTTCTCTTTGGAATAGCCGCTTGCTGTAGCGTGGAAACGGCCGATACCATCCGCCGGGCGGAATCGGTTCCGAGGGTAGCGACATGGCGACGTTTGCATATGAAGCGATGAACCAGGCGGGCCAGCAGGTCAAGGACGAGGTTGACGCGGCATCCAGCGAGGACGCCCTCGCGAAGATCCGATCGCTCGGTTACTTCCCGACGCGGCTTCGCGAAAAGGGCGGATCCAAGGCCAAGGCGGCGGGCGCGAAGAAAAAAACGGGGATGAACTTCTCCTTCGGTGGGGTTGGACTCAAACAACTGACCGCGTTCACGCGGCAGCTTTCGACGCTTCAGGATGCGGGATTGCCTATTCTTCGAAGTTTGAACATTCTCGAAGAGCAGCAAAGGCCCGGCCCGCTCAAGAATGTGCTGCGCGGTGTCGCCGAGGATATCGAGGGCGGCGCTACGCTGTCCGAAGCGTTCGGCAAGCACCCCAAGGCGTTCAACCGACTCTACGTCAACATGGTGGCGGCCGGTGAGACGGGCGGGGTTCTCGACGTGATTCTCAATCGTCTGGCCGACTTCATGGAAAAGGCGCAAAAGCTGAAGCGCAAGATCATCGGCGCGATGGTCTATCCGGTCGTGGTCATCTCCTTCGCCTTCGCGATCGTGAGCGGTATCATGATCTTCGTCATTCCGAAGTTCGAGGAGATCTTCCTCGACTTCGACGTGACGCTCCCCGCCGTCACGGTTTTCCTGATGGACGTTTCGCGCTGGTTCGTCAGTGGAACCCCCCCCGGTTGGGTCTTCATCCTGGTCAGTCCAGTGATCATTTGGGTCATGTGGAAACTCGTGCGCACGTCGGAGACCGGTCGGTACGTGAGCGACTTCATACTCCTGAGGGTTCCGATCCTCGGGTCGTTGTTGCAGAAAAACTCCGTCGCCCGATTCACCAGGACGCTTGGCACCCTTATCGCGGCCGGTGTGCCGATCCTCGAAGCCATCCTGATTACCAAGGAAACCGCGGGCAACGAAGTGTATGGGCGTGCGATGCAACGCGTGCACGATTCGATTCGCGAGGGCGAGAGCTTCGCGGATCCTTTGCGGGCGGCGAAGGTCGTCGACTCGCTGGTGGTGAACATGGTCGACGTCGGCGAGGAGACCGGTGAGCTGGACAAGATGCTCATGAAGGTCGCCGACAACTACGACGACGAGGTCGATACGGCGGTGGCGAGTCTGGTCTCGCTGCTCGAGCCCATCATGATCGTATGCCTCGGCGGTATCGTCGGGTTCATCGTTGTCGCGTTGTTCCTGCCGCTCGTGGCTTTGATCGACTCGGTCTCGGGCGGATAGGTCGACCAGGTGGCACCGCGGGGCGATGCGCCGAGCGCCGAGCGCGAATCGTCCAACGAGGCTGCGGGACGAGCGTTCGAGGCGCTGCCGGAATCGATGGCGGAATGCTCCGGCGCGGCCCTTCGAGTCGGCGCAATTGGTATTGGGCGATCGGGTAATTCCGGGAGACCGCCCGATTGGCGGCCTATAATAGTCAACGTCGCGCGGCGAATGCGACCGCCGGATGTCATGCGAACGGCCTCGCGAGGCGATTGGTGAAGGAATCGGCCGTCTTCTCCTGGATGTCCGGGTTGTTTTCGTTCGGCGGCGGGTTTCGCGTCGCCGGCACGCGACGGTGTAGGCAGCCGCGACGGCGCTGGCAGGTGCTACCGGCGCTGGACCGGGATTCGAGATCGGCCCGCGATGTGTGGGTGTGCGAGCGTCACCGCCGGACCGACCGATGGAACGGCAAGGAGAACTGAGAATGTGGTACGAAGACAAGATCCGCCGCCGCGTAGGCTCGATCGGAAGGCGGCACGACAGGTCCGGCGGCTTTTCGCTGATCGAACTGCTCACGGTCGTGTTCATCATTTCGCTCCTTATCGCGATCCTGATTCCGGCGCTCTCCAGCGCGCGGCAGCAGGCGCACAAGGTGGCTACTTCGGAACTCCTCCGCGTGATCGAAGCGGGGCTCGAACTCTTCCGGAACGACAACGAAGCGGATTTCCGCCAGACCAACGGGTACCCCCCCTCGTTTTCCCATCCGAAGATGGGCAACGACGTGGCGTTCGATCCGAAGGACGGGGATTTTCCGTTTCTCATCGAGCGGCCCCGCATCTACGGAGCGCACTGGCTGCCGGCCATGCTCGCGGGCATGGATCAACTGGGCTACGTACAGCGCAGCTCCGTTCCGCAAAACCTCCGGGCGCAGCCCGAAGAGTGGTACAAGGAGTTGCCGCTCGGTCAGAACGGCCCCCTACCGCGGACGTCCCTCTACATCAATCCGGACGAGATCAACCTGATCCGCACGGACAAGCTGCCCGGCGTCCCACCCGGGGGCGGCATGGATTCGATCAACACGGTGATGTTTCCGGAGTGGGATGCCATGAGGCACATGCCGGTCATCGGCGACGCCTGGGACCAGCCGATCCTTTACTACGCGGCCAACAAATACGGCAAGCTGAACAACATGGTCGGGTACGATCGCACTATCGTGGAAGCGGGGAAGGGGCAGCCGTTCTACTATCACATAGACAACTGGGGCTTCACCGGCGCCGCCGATGGAGTGGGCCTAGGGGTAGCAGGGAGTCGGGTGGCGGTTTGGCGATGAGGCCCACAAGATCTTGAACGCCGGAAGCAAATTGACGGCGATCGATTTCGAAGCGGATGTCCTCGAAGATCGAGAGACCTTCGCCCGGTACATCCTCGACGTGCACGCATTCGAGGCGATCCAGGATCCGACGGCGAACTCTCCGCTCAAGTCGGTCAACCGGGACAACTACCTGCTGATCAGTGCGGGACCGGACGGTATCTACGGCAACGCCGACGACGTCTCGAATATCCGCAGATTCGCCAACTAATGGCCAAGACCTTACGGGAAGGGTAACGCCCATGAAAATCCATCGAACGTCCGCGCCGCGCCGCGGATTCACCATGATCGAACTGATGGTCGTGATCGCGATCATCGCACTGCTAGTCGCGATCCTCGTTCCGGCGATCGGCGCAGTCCGGGAAAAGGCAAAGATCACGGCGACGCACGCGCAGTTCAGCGCATTGGATACCGGTTTGGAGATGTATCGGGGTGAGTCGGGCCTCGGCAGCTCCTATCCGCCGTCCCACTCCGACAAACCGGGAGACGGCTTTTCACAGGACATCGCCGATCCCCGCGGCACCAGCGAGTCGAACACGATCAAGATCGCCGGGGCCCATCTTCTCGTCCACGCGCTCGCCGGACCGGACTTGCTGGGACCGACCGGGTTCAAGGACGTGTCCGAGGTGAAGGACAACGTCTGGTTCAACGACACACACCGGGGCGACCACGGACTCTACGAAATCGACCAGACCACCGGCGAGACCGCGCATGCGCGATACGGATCCCTCGTCGACGACAACATGAGGTCGAGGATCAATACACTCAGGAAACTCGCGGAAACCGGTACGATCGCGAATTGGGACGACGCGGCCGCGGATTCGGGCACGGCCGACCAGCCGTTCTTCGCGGACCGGTGGGGACTGCCGATCCTGTACTACCGCGCAATACCGTCTTTGATTCTCATGGTCGGTGACGGCGAGACGAAACGCGGCGTATATGCCCAGGAGGACAACGGGGTCATCACGGGCAGTGACGCCGACGGCTATGTGGCTATCGGTGTCGATTTCGGACCGGGTCCGAACGAGCGCGATCGGTTGCACGAGATCAAAGTCGCGAAGTATCCACCGGCCGTCTCGGGACCGGGGGTTGGCGACCCAAGCCAACCGCTCGGAAACCCCATCCTCACGAACGCGGAGTACGACGATTCGTTCGTCCGTTTCATCCTCGACACGCAGGTTCTCACCCGCAACACGCCGGTCCAGAAAGACAAGTATCTCCTGATCAGCGCGGGGCCGGACTCGATCTATGGCACGAACGATGACGTAACGAACTGGACCAGGGACTAATGCCGTGTCTTGTAAGAACTGCGACCAACAGCCGAAACCGAGCCGCGGGCTTCAGTCCGCGGGATTCCGCCGGGTAGCGCGGCGTTCGTTTGACGACCGACGTTGGGGCGCGACCGGTCTCGTGCGATGTCACGCGATGTCGCGACGGTCGATCAACCATCATTCGTACAGGCCGACGCCGGCGCCCGCGGCTGTCGGCGGCGCGCGAATCGGCGAGCGCGATGCCATACGGCGAACGGGGCGCCGAGCCTCCGCATTCACGCTCGTCGAACTCCTCGTCGTCATGGGGATCATCTCGCTGCTGGTGGCCGTGCTGGTGACGGGTGCGGCGTCGCTCGTGGGGAAAGGTCGCGAGAAGAACACCGCGGCCGTCCTCGCGGTCATAAGCAATGCCGTCGATCAGTTCGAGCAGGAAGCGCCCTACGCGGGCGTCAAGCAGAAAGCGAAGCCCGGTCTCGGGATCGGTGGCAAGGTCAAATACACCGACCGATACGGCAACTATCCGCCGGACGAAATGGAGGTCTTCTCGGACGAAGGGCTCGTCGGCAGCGACGGGCCGCCGGTTGAGCGATCGATCGCGCCGGGCAAGGCGGTCATCGTGCCGGCCCCGCAGCCTGGGAGCACCTATCCAGCGATGATGTACACGCCGATGGGGTTGGAGGAGGTGGAATACCGCGACCTCGCCGCGATGATCCTGGCGATCGAGCTCAACAGCGAAGCCGCCAAGATCATGCTCGACGGGATCCCCGATCGGAACCGTTCGATCGGACCGGTGGATCCCGCCTCCCGCAAGCCGACGCAGTTTCTCGATCGACCGCCCGTTCCGGGTGGCACGCTCAACGGGGTCTGGACGCCCGAGTACGACATGCAGATACGCTACATCATCGACGACTGGGGTACGCCGATCCACTATCTATCGCAACGCGACTATGACCCCGACGCCGACGACCCGGATGCCACCAAGTCCAGCAACCACGAGGTCTGGAATCAGGCATCGACCGAGATGATCAGGATCAACGGCGGGCGGCCGATCATCATGTCTTGGGGACCGGACGGGCAAACGCAACTGACGTATGAGTACATGGGCGCGGGAGGCGATGTCTTGCTGATCACGGATTGGATCGGCAATAACGGTTACAGGCGCATTGTCGATCCGCTCAACCAGGACAACATCTTCTCGGATGAGGCGCTCAAGAGAAGGCTTTCCAGGGAGCCCTAGGAATGAACGTATCCCCACGATCCCGTAGAAAGACGCCGCGCGCCCGACGCCCGGCGGTCTTGACCGCCTTTACGCTGGTCGAGCTGGTGATCGTCATCGCCGTGATCATCGTCTTGACGGCGGTGATCCTGCCCTCGGTAACCGAGCTATGGGCCGAGCGGAAACTGGCGGACGCGGAAAACACGCTGGCCGGTTCGCTCATGACCGCCCGGCGAAACGCGCTGCTTGCCGATCGCGGCGAGAGCGGGCTGCTGTTCGTGGTCGATCCCGACGGGGTCCAGACGATCTATCCGATCGAGCATCAGAACCAGAAGAATCCGAATACCCAAACGGAATACGTCCTCGCTTCGCGGCACCGCTTCGTCATCCTCGATAAGCAGGCGCTCACGCTGCCGTCGCCGATTCGCGTCGTCCCTCGGTACGCCGTTCTTCCAGGCACCGGAGACGACGAAGACAATTGGCTCCGCTTCAGCGCCGAGGAACTCGCCGACAATAAGTTCCCGGAACCCGCAATGAATGGCCCAGGCCCTGCAGGCGATGAATACCAGGAGGGTCAGCGGCATCGCAACTTCTTCACCATCGTCTTTTCCAACGACGGGCAATTGCTCGTGCGGCGCGACGTGCTGATCGTCGATGCGGATGCGGACGCCGACGGGTTCGGTGATCGAACGGGCTTGCTGGTGAGCAACCCAATACAGTATGGACCGCAGCGGTCCGAAGGAGCCGGAACGGACATCGACCCCGAGAACACTGAGTTCCCCGTGATCGGCGACCTAATCGTCGATGGCGCTTCTGATCTGCGGGCAGTGAACTTTCCGTCGGTCGACGGGCTCCTCGTGTATGCCGATTCGGTCTTCAACCGGCTCGGCTCGGGCGACGATGTCGTGGAC
>JADFHG010000396.1 GCA_022567365.1 Planctomycetota bacterium
AACGAAAACCGAAGCTGAGCCCCAGGGACGTTGGCTGGCTGGGCTCTGATGAATTTGTGAAAGGGACAACGACCCACGCAAGTAATTCGGGGCCTCGTTTACGCGCCCGTGTTGAATACGTAAGGGACATGCTGCTCGGAGGCGCGTAGTGCAGAATGTACGGGACGAGTTCGAACGTCGCGAGAAGGAGGTGAACGTGTTCTTCAAGTTCCTCCGCCAGACGTTGGAGACAGACGCCAAGTTGATCTTCGAGGGCAAGAAGACATGGAAGCGGCGGCCGATCGATGTGAGTCTCCCCAAGATCTTGAAGTCCAGTGCCTACCTGGTTCTCTATAATCTGGTTGAGTCGACCGTAACCCTAGCGCTCGCGCGTCTGAACGGTGCCATGAGCGAGGACGGCCTGACGTACGCTGATGCCGATGAGTGCATTCGGAAGCTGTGGGTAGACTCTTGTCTCAAGGATCTTGCGGCAGGTGCTGACCATGGAACGTACTTGGAAGTCGTAAGGAAACTCGCTCAGGATGTGCAAGACGGCCAGATAGTAGAAATCCCAGCGAAGTTTAGTCCGGTGTCAGGGAACCTTGATGCCAGGAAGATGCGAGAACTGGCCGGCGCGTACGGATTTCCCGAGAATACGCTCACGGCGAAGCGAGGGTCGGAGAAGCTCAGATTGGTAAAGGAAAGGCGGAACGATCTTGCGCATGGGGACAAGTCGTTTGCAGAATTGAGTGCCGATGACACGATCGAGGATCTTGAGAAAACCAAAAACCACGTTCTTGCCTACCTCCGGGAGTTCCTTCGGCATGTCAGAGTTCACGTCGAACAACAAGGTTATCGCGCTTCTTAGGTGTTGGGATGCTCGGGCTCGCCTGTTGCGGCATGAGGCGGGCGGGATCATACGTTCGCTTCACTGAGGCGATCCCTTGGATGTCGTCGATAAGAAAACCCGCAGCCGAATGATGGCCGCCGTTCCCCAGCGGAATTCCGCACCGGAGCTAGTCGTCCGGCGAATGGCGCACGGCATGGGCTACCGCTACCGATTGCACGTCCGGAGCTTGCCCGGCACGCCGGACATCGTCTTTCCCCGACTGCGAAAGGTGGTCTTCGTTCATGGGTGCTTCTGGCATCGGCATCGCTGCAAGCGAGCGACGACACCGGCCACTCGTCGGCGTTTCTGGCTCACGAAGTTCGAGCAGAACAAGGCCAGGGATCGTCGGAACCTGCGCGACCTCCGGCGACAGGGCTGGAAGGTAATCGTCGTCTGGGAGTGCTGGACTCGCCGCCCCGACTGGCTAGCGAAACGCCTGCGCGTTTTCCTGGCGGGTTGAAGGCAACTCTGCGGATCCTCATTCGCCCGTATGGCATGGCCAGGCGTAGCGCGGCCATCGTGAAAGCCGATCCGGCGGTGCGGTTTGCACCGGGCCAAGTTCGCGGCGGGGAACCCCACATCGCGCGTGCCGTGCGTTGGCGCAAGAAACGCCACGTGCGTACTCTGCCGATGCTGCACCCCCGAGTTCGACTTCTCCAACGGTCTGCCTCCGCTTGCGATGGTGATGACGCTCGAATAGCATCGCTTGGCTTATGCCGGTTCACGGACCGCTCGTGATTGCCGCTCGATTGTTCGAGGAGCAAGAAAACGAATCGTGCCGATTCCCAAGACCACGCTCGCGGCCGTAATGCCGGCGCCGAATTGCGACGTCGAGGTGCGCGAACTGCCTTTGCCCGAGCTCGAACCCGACTCGGCGCTGCTTGAGGTCGAACTCAGCGAGGTCTGCGGGACGGACGTACACCTGTTGCATGGTCGCCTTGCCGGAGTGCCCTACCCGATCATCCCGGGTCACGTATCGGCCGGCGTGCTTGCGAAAGTGCGCGGGCGGTTTCTCGATATTGACGGCAAGCCTTTCGTCGAGGGCGACCGAGTTACGTTTCTCGACGTGCATAAGACGTGCAATCGTTGTTGGCATTGCCTCGTCGCCAAGGCCACCACCCGCTGTCCCGAGCGGAAGGTCTACGGCATTACATACGGTGTGGACGACGGGCTATGCGGCGGGTGGTCGCAATTTGTCTATCTCAAACCGGGCGTGCGGGCGATTCGCCTGGGCGACGTTACCACGGAAACGTTTATCGCCGGAGGCTGTTCGCTGCCGACGTCGCTGCACGCGGTTCAGCGCGCGGACATCGCGTTCGCGGATACCGTGCTGGTCCTCGGGGCGGGTCCGGTCGGTCTTTCCGCGGTCGCGCTGGCGAATCTGCGCGGCGCCGGGCGGGTTCTGTGCATCGCGGCCCCGGACCGTCGGCTCGAATTCGCCAGGAAAATGGGCGCCGCCGTGACGCTCAACTTCGAGGGGATGGACGAGGCGCAGCGGCTGACCTGGGTGCGCGAGCAAACCTCGGGTCGCGGCGCCGATGTGACCATCGAGTGTACCGGCGCACCGCAGGCCGTGACCCAGGCCATGCGCTACACGCGCGACGCCGGCCGCGTCGTGGTCGTCGGGCAATACACCGACCATGGCGAAACCGCGTTCAACCCCCACCTCGACCTGAACAAGAAACACCTCGACGTATTGGGATGCTGGGGTTCGGACTATTCGCACTTTCATTGCGCCGTCGAGCTGCTACGCAACGAGCGCGCGGCGGCCACTTGGTCTTCGCTCGAGTTGCGCGGCTACAACCTCGCGCAGGCAAATGAGGCCCTCGCGGACGTGGCGGCCGGAAAAACGATCAAGGCCACAATCGCGCCGACGGTTTGAAGTGCGCTGGAGCATTTCCCGCTTGCGTGTTCTGAGCCGCGGGCTTCAGCCCGCGCGATCTTTCGCCGTTTGATGCGTTGCGAACGTCGTCGGACTCGGAATACGAAATCGGGAACTCCTCGATAGCAGGATCATTTCAGTCTTAGCGGGATCGAGAGGGCTTGGCGCCATCGAGGAATTCGTCAGCCACAGGCGGCGGACGCTACGCAATCTTCGAAAGCGCTCCCAGCGCGGTGCGGACAACCGACAGGCAGGCGAATCATTCCCGACCTACGAGCCCGTCGGGGCTACGATTCGTCCTTGCCGGGCTTCGACTCGGACGGTTGGATGTGACCGTTCCGTTCGTATTCGGCCACCTTCTTCAGCCGACGCTCGTGGCGTCCACCCTCATATTCCGTGCCCAACCACACGTCCACGATTCGCCGCACGAGTTCATCGCCGAGCAGGTCCGCCGCGAGGCACAGTACGTTGGCGTTGTTGTGTCTGCGCGAGAGCTCGGCCGTAAGCTCATCGTGACATAGTGCGGCACGAATCCCGACAACCTTGTTCGCGGCGATGGACATCCCGATACCGCTTCCGCAAAAAAAAACACCGCGGTCCGCCTCCCCAGAGGCGATGCTCTCCGCACCGGCGACGGCCGTGTCCGGATAGTCACAACTCGCCGGCGAATCGCATCCGAAGTCCAACACGGTATGCCCCGCGGCGGCGAGATATCCTTTGACTTGCTCTTTGGCCTTATAGCCCCGATGGTCGCTCGATACCGCTACCTTCATAGTTCCACCTCGCTGAGACGTGCCTCGACGCCCTTTGCTATCGCATCCGCGCACCGCGCGTATTCATTCTCGGTTCCACCGAACGGATCCGCAAGGTCTTCGTCCCCGAGCAGCAGCGACACGCGCGACTCCGCCGCCGGCGCGACACCGAGCACGGCGTCGCGGTGCGATCGGGTCATTGCGAAGATCGCATCGGCCCGCTCGACCATCTCGCGCGACAGGGAGCGCACGCGGTGGTTCGAAATGTCGGCACCATATTTTCTGACGACTTCGATCGCATGCTCCGCAGCCCCCCCCCCGCCGCCGCCAAACGTTCCAGCCGATTCGACGGCCACCCCATGAGCGGAAAGCTCCGACGCCGCGCACCCGAGTTTCTTCGCCAGGACCACGCGGGAGATACCCTCGGCCATGGGGCTGCGGCACGTGTTTCCGGTACACACGAACAGGATCCGCAGCGTCGCCATATTGTCGATCACTCGATTCTCGTATACGCCCCGCCGGACGATCTCATACGTCTTGCCCGCCACACGAACGATCGTGGA
>JADFHG010000397.1 GCA_022567365.1 Planctomycetota bacterium
CAGAAAGTCCTCGACGACGTCGCTTCGCAAGTAATACGACTCGGGTATGGCGACGGGAAGAAAGTCGTCGTCTGCGGTTTTCGTCGATTCGAGTATGCGATGGGCGAGCACCATGCCGCCGGCCTTGCCTCCGATGCGCCCCATTCCGCTGTCGCTCCCGACGATCCGGCTCGCGAGGTCGTCGAAGTCGCGAATGCGCAGGTAGTTCTTCGCGATACCGATAAACTCCAGTTGATCACTCACGAAGTGGCGGATCAGGGCGACGCGCGTGCCGATCACCTCGGCGGGGGCGAGCTGCGTCTCACCCAGGGGAAGCTCGCAAAAGCGCCGGATGTGGTCGCGGAGTTGTCGAAACGAGACGTTCGAGCTGTTCGCGACGTCTTCGAGACTGTGTACCTCTTCTCGCTTGATCGTGAGATTGACGAGATCCTCGATCTCCCGCACCTCGAAATGGTCGGCCAGATAGTCGCGCGTGATCTGCTCGACCGTCGCGCGGACCCGCTCATCCCAACGATCGCGTTCGGCCCGGTTCGGGTCGGCGGTCTGCGGCGGCGCCGGTACCCCGGCCTTTCGAAGCGCTTCGTCCTGAATCCCGTCGATCGAGACGACCCCGCGGGTATGAAGGGCGATGAGCAGTTGCCGATAGATCCGTTCCGCTAGATTGGGATAGGTGTCGAGCAGCTCGTCGAGCCGCTCGAGAACGGTCGTTGGTGGTTGTTCGTCGGTCATGTCCGATGGTGCGACGTCACGCTCGAAACCGATGGTTCATTGGGGCCGCCCACGGTAACCGATCGGGTCGCTCGCCGATGAGCCCAATGGGAACCGTGTGGCAAAGCCCTGGCAAAGCCGGCTTGCCGACCGGGTCCGGCGCACTTTCTCGCACGATTCGCCGCGATCGGCCAAGTGAGCGTTTTCGCCACACTCCGGATGACCGGAACCATCGGCCCGGTGAAACGACGCCGTCGCCACGCAGCGCCCGGTTGACGTCGGTACGGTTTCCGCGACACACTATGCACCGCCGCCTGAACCCTATCGGGTCCGAATGTTCCGGTCAATCGGGCGCTCACGAATGCACCGCCGGAACGGTCTCTAACAGCCGGTGGAAAAAGTAGCGGCCGCTCCCCGTGGCGGCCGTGAAGCGTCGAAGAACGTGGGACACCGACACCGCGATCGAGCTGTTCAACAGACCCCTGAGCGAAATCGTCGGGGCACTGTTAGAATGTCTGGGGAATGGCATCGACGACTCGACGGACGTACGCCGCGGCACTGAGCAACATGCGAAAAGCACAAACCCAACGATCCGATGACGCACGAGCGCACAACCGCTCCCTGCCGATATTACCCGGCGCGGGCGGTCCGGCGGTGCGTCCATCTCGAATGGGGCCTCGACGGGCGGCCGTGCTCATCGGCGTTCACGTGCTCATCGCCCTCCACGTGCTTCACTGGTACTACTCAGATCGGACGTTGTCGCCCGTCGAGCCGTCCGAGGCGATGTATACGCTCAACCAAGGCTACCTCAACGCGGGGTTCATCTTTTTTGCCACCGCCATCCTCTCGTGCGCAATCTTCGGCCGATTCGTGTGCGGCTGGGCATGCCACCTCGTGGCGTACCAGGATCTCTGTGCCTGGATGCTCAAGAAGGTGGGGTTGAGGCCCAAGCCGTTTCGCTCACGGCTGCCGTTGCTCGCCCCGCTGGCGCTGGCCATCTATATGTTTGTCTGGCCCAGCGCTTATCGCATGGGTTGGTATGCCTATGGTTGGGCAACCGACCGGCCTGTGCGGGCTGGAGTTCGCTGGCCCGGGCTGTCCAATCACATAGCGACTTCCGACTTCTGGGCGACGTTTCCGGGACCGGTCGGCGCGATCATTACCATCGCCGTGTGCGGTTTCCTGGTCGTTTACGTGCTCGGCGCCAAAGGGTTTTGTACGTATGCATGCCCATACGGGGGCTTCTTCGCACCTGTAGACAAGATCGCACCCGGCCGAATTCGCGTGACGGACGCATGCGAACACTGCGGCCACTGCACCGCTGTCTGTACGTCCAACGTGCGCGTACACGAGGAGGTAGCGCTATACGGGATGGTCGTCGATCCGGGATGCATGAAGTGCATGGACTGCGTGAGCGTATGTCCGAACGATGCGCTATATTTTGGATGGGGCAAGTCCGCCCGCGGGGCCGTGCCGAGCGCACCGCCGAAGCCCGTGCCGTACGATTACACGCTCCGCGAGGAGTTGGTTGTTCTCGCCCTCGGCCTCGGGGCGTTTCTCGGTTTTCGCGGTCTCTACGACATTCCGATTCTTCTTGCCATGGCGATGGCGGCGATCACGGCGTACGCCATTCTCAAGCTGTCCCGCCTGATTCGCACACCCAACGTGCGTTTTCAAAATCTCCTACTCAAGCGCGGCGGACGTTTGACAAGGATCGGGAGCGTTTTCGCCGTGCTTGCCGTCGTGTGGACCGGGATCACCGTGCATTCAGCGATTGTGAACTACCTTTTACACCGGGGAGGGAGTACGTTTGACGAGCTTAGTCGCGGCGCCGACGTCTGGACGCCGGGACCGCCCTGGTCGCAGACCGCGTCCGAAGAGCAGGGCAACCAACTGGCGTCGGCGATATCGAGTCTCGAAGCCGGGAATCGGTTGGCGCTGCTTCCCACGTATCAGCCCCTCGTCGAACTCGTATGGTTGTACATCGCATCCGGACAGTCGGAGGCGGCCGAGGCGAGCGCGCGGCGGATGATTCGGCTCCGCCCGCGGGAGGCGTACGGTTATCGCGCCCTGGCGAACGTGTATTTGAAGAATCGCCGGCTTGTCGAGGCGGAACGGCACTACCGCAAAGCGCTCGAAGTGGACCCGACACACAACGATTCGCGGCGCGATCTCGGCAACCTATTGCTGGGTCTTGGACGTTTGGACGATGCGGATAAGACGTACCGCGCAGCCATCGAGGCCGACCCCGGCGAAACCGACTGGCCCTTGGCGCTCGCCGAACTTCTGCTGAGCCGCAGTCGGTTGGGCGAAGCAAAAGACGTAATCGATGCTGCGGTCGTCGAGTTCGGAGACGATCCCCGCATGCATTACGGCATTGGGATGTTGCTCGTGCGCAATGGGCAGGCCGCCGCGGCCGTGACCCACTTCGACACCGTGATCCGGCTCGACCCCACGATCGCCGACGCCCATTTTCACCTCGGTGTCGCAAAGTTCATGCTTGGGCGACTTGCCGAAGCCGAGGCACACGTGCTCGATGCCATCGCCCTGGCACCGAACGACACCCACCTGACGCGGTTTCTACAGGAAGAGCTGCGACCGGCGCTCGCCCGCGACCGACATCGGGGCGATAAGTGATCGAACGCCCGCGTCCGCGCGGCCAACGGTGGAATCCAGTGGCGGAATCCGCGGCGTCCGCGCAGTCCAGAGCAAGGCTCCTTGCTGCGTAGCGTCCGCCCCCCGTGGCGGACGTTGGCCTGCGAAACGCCTCCGAACTCCGACGGCTGCCACAGGGGGCGGCCGCTACGCGCAGAACGCATACGATGCAGGCGCCTCACCCACAATCTGCGCTTCTTCCACGGGCGGCCAAGTGCTACGGACGATGCTCGTTCGCGAGCCGATCAATACCTCGTCCGTTCCACAGCTTGTTGGTCGCCGTATAGGTGCCGGTGTTCGGTTCGAGAATCGGGGTCGCAAAGCCGTGTTCGTCGAGTTGGTAGCCGAGGTCTTCCAGGTTCATCGACTCCGCGTGCCCGTCCAGAAAAGCGACCATCCCGCGGTTGCGGTGCCGCATCTCGACGGGCGAATAGCGGAACAGATCCGGGTCGAGCCCGTTCGGAACGTCGCTGTCGCCTGGGCCAAAGTGCGTCGCGCCCTGTTCGACGGCGAGCCGTGGTGGGTCGAGCGCGTACGAGTGCTTGCCGTGAACGCGGCCGGCACCGCGACTGTCCGCGAAGAGCACGGTCTCGCCGGGGGCACGGACGCGGTTGAAACCGACCGGGAAATTGTCCCACCGTTCTTCGTCGGTGTCGCTCCTCGAGTTACCGAGGTACTG
>JADFHG010000398.1 GCA_022567365.1 Planctomycetota bacterium
CTCTTTCACACGCGACACGACGAAGGCCACGTGTGATAGCACGGCGAGTCAATCGTTCGGGGTGAAGGCGTTCTGGAAGGCGGCGAGGTCGCGGAGGTCCACGTCGCCGTCGGCGTCCATGTCGGCGAAGGCGCAGCCCGACCGGTGCAACCGTCGGTCAGCCCTTGTACATCTCCGCGACGAACTCGCCGTATCCGTTGTACGGCAACGTCGGACGCGGTGCGTTGGTGCCGATCATGGTTTCCGTCGCCTGGGACCAGCGCGGATGCGGCTTGTTCGGATCGACGTTCGACAAGAAGCCGTACTCCCGCGGGTTCTGGTCGTTCCAGAACGTACGCGGTTGCTTTTCGACAAACTCGATCTTCACGATCGATTTCGCACCTTTGTATCCGTATTTCCACGGGAGCACCATGCGAAACGGCGCGCCATGCTGCCTGGGAAGGTCGTGGCCGTAAATGCCGGTGGCCACGAAGCAGAGCTCGTTGGCGGCTTCGTCGATCCGCAAACCCTCGTAGTAGGGCCAGGTGTATCCGCTGTTGCCGCGCTGCCCGACGGCTTGGTCGCGGCGAAGAAAGCTCACGAAACGGACGAACTTCGCGCTGGAAAGCGGCTTTACCCAGTCCATGAATGCGCGGAACGAAAACCCGTGCCATGGCACCGCCATCGACCACCGTTCGACGCAGCGAAACCGGTACAACCGCTCCTCCACGGGCATCTTGCGGATGATGTCGTCGATGCCGAGCGTCAGCGGCTTGTCAACGAGACCGCTTACCTCGATTGTCCATGGACGCACGGTAAGCCTCTGTGCCTCGCGCCAGCAGCGCTCCTTGTTCAGACCGAATTCGTAGAAGTTGTTGTATCGTGCGGCCGTAAGCTCGTCCGTCAGCGGTCGGTCGAGGGTGTACGCGGCGACGCGTTTTCCGGGTTCAAACGCGCTGCCGGGCGGCGGGACAAGCGTCTGGCGCAGTTCGTCCTCCACGTCCACGTCACCGTCATCGGCAACCGACGGTCGACATGCCGTGATCAACCCGTACGCCCCGAGCCCGCCAAGCCCACCGAGCCCAACTTGGGCCAAGAACGCTCGCCGTCCGTTGAAGTCCGCTTCGGGCGTCGCGGCCGACCGATCGAGGTCCCACGTCTTGCGTATGTGTATTGTCGGCATTGCTGCTATCCCTGGTGCAACCGGCCGAATCCCTACTTCTCGAGCAGCGTCCTGAGCAGGGCAATCTTCCGACCAGCCTGTCGATGTGCCCGATGGCGGTGTCGTTGTCGCACGTACTTGGGCGCGTGACGGCCGCCACGGGGGGCGGCCGCTACTTTTTCAACAGGCTGCCATGGCAAGCCGATCGCGGTTTCTTCAACAGGCTGCTACGCGTGTCGCGTGCAAACGCCCGGATCGCCGCCGGGCGGAATCGCGCGTTGCTCCTTACGACTTCGCGGCGGTCATCTCGTGGCGGATGCGCGCCTCGACCTGCAGCAGATTCCCGCCGGCCATCTTCACGAGATTGACCAGGTCGGTCATGCTGGCGACCTCTTCCACCTGTTCATCCACGAACCAGGTAATGAAACTTCGCGTCGCGTAGTCGTTTTCCGACTCGGCGAGCGCCATGATCTCGTTGATCTTGCGGGTAATGTCCAGCTCGGCTTCGAGTGAAGCGGCGACGATGGCATCGACGTCCGCGAAGTCCCGCGTCGGTTTGTCGACGGCATCGAGCTCTACGGGGCCTCCAACCTCCTGCAGATAGTCGATGATCTTCCGCGCATGTTGCGTCTCCTCCTGGTACTGCCTGGTGAACCACTTGCACAGCACCTTGAGTCCCATCGCATCGAGGGAGCATGCCATCGCCAGATATTGATGCGCGGCCGTAAACTCCGCAGCGATTTGGGCGTTCAGTTCGGCGTTCATTTTCTCGGAGATCATCATATGGGGCACCTTCTAAAGGCATATGTTCAACAGATCGAATTCGCGCACTGCGCGCGGCTCGGGATCGTAGTTGCCCGTTGGTCCGCGGTCAAGATGCCGGTTGTCACCGCTGCAGTGCGTAGTGTCGGCATTTCCACTCCTCGCTTGCATGACAAGGGTCTTATCCGGTATCCTACTTTCATCGGGCCGGAGGGCGGCGCGTTCGGTCTTGCGGCGGGCTAAATACTGACGATGACGTCAATCGTACTTGAGGTGTGGCCAATGCGTCGGCGAAACCGCACACGAGACTGGTCCACGTCCGCCGGGGGTTCGTGGCTGCACCTGGCGATCGTATGCGGGGCGCTCATTTCGCTCGACGACACGTGCATCGTCGCGCAAGCGTTTGTTGATGGCGACATTACCGCGGTAACGGGCGTCGCGACGACGGACGGGACGGTGGCCGGTGACGGTAGTGATTGCTGCCGGGCCAACGGCACGCCGGGATGTAGCGACCCCGTATGTCAGCAAATGGTGTGCAATCGGTCGCCCTTCTGCTGCGACGTGCAATGGGACCGGCTTTGCGCGGAATCGGCGTGCGATTCGGCGCCGTGCGATTGTTGTGCCCAATGCGGCGACAGGGTGTGCGAGTCGGCGGAAACGTGCGACACCTGTCCGTCGGATTGCCCCTGCCCGGGGGATTGTTGCGCTCCCAACGATACGCCCGAATGCGACGATCCGGGTTGTACCACCGTCGTCTGCGCCCGAGATAAGTTTTGCTGCGATAGGATGTGGGATCTCGGTTGCGTCGAGCTTGCCTGCCAGTTCAAAGATTGCGGTTGCGAGGCGTGCGACGAGGTGTGCGGCGACGGTGCGTGCGGCAAGAGCGAGTCCTGTGCGTCTTGCCCCGCGGATTGCGCGCCGCCCTGTTCGTGCGCGACGGACGCGGATTGCGACGATCGGATTCCCTGCACCTTGGATACCTGCGATCTCGGTACGAAGACGTGCCTGATGCAGCCGGATGATACCGCCTGCGACAACGGCTCGTTTTGCGACGGTGTGGAAACCTGCGACGCGAAGCTCGGCTGCCTTGAAGGTGATCCGGTCGATTGCGATGACGGCGTGGCCTGCACGGTCGACAGTTGCGACGTCGACGCCTGCGTCAACGGCCCGGTTGATGCCGCGTGCGACGACGGTCTCTTTTGCAATGGACTGGAATCCTGCGACGCAAGGCTGGGGTGCGTTGCGAATGAAATCCCCTGCCCCGACGGTTCATGCGACGAGGCAAAGGACCAATGCGTCATTCTGCCGCCCACGGGCGCATGCTGCCTGCCCGACGGGGCGTGCGCTGCCTCGCTTGAATCGTCCGAATGCGAGGACGGTTTGGACGGCGAATACCAGGGAGACGATTCGACCTGCGCCGAGGTGTCCTGTCTGATTTGCCCGCCGGGCACCATCGTCGCCAGCGACCCGCCCGACGGCGTGCTCGACGCGCGTCAGCCCCACCCGCCGGGCGGCGGAGAGGATCAAGCCCCCGCGAATCGCCAGGGCATCGGCGCGCCGGACGATCCGATCGGAATCAACGTCGACGCAAGCGGCGCATCGCCCGGCTGCTTCACGCTATGCGAGACCGCGCCGGACCCGGTGCTCGGTCCGAACAGCATCGTAAGCGTCACCGAGGCACCGTCGATGGTCTATGCCATCGTATTGCACCATGCGATCGCACCCGGTTCATGGACCGCCATCACCTATGGCGACGGCGACTCGGTACACTTTCTCTCGCACCCGGCGAACGCCAACGCCGACGGTTTCAGCAACGCCAACGACGCGCTCGCGCTCATCGACATGCTCAACATGGCCGCCGAGCCGCCGTTCGGGATGTTGAGCACCGACATCAACCACAGCGGTGTCTTCGACGCGACCGACGTCCTCCGTCTGATCGACCTGTTGAACGGCGCGATTCCCTACGCGCCGTGGCTGAACGTGGCCACGCCGATTGATACATGTCCCTGACATCGCGTATTACCCCGTTACGGGGTCCGTGACAGAATCGGCGGGCATCTTTCTTGCCGTATCTGGCTGAATATGCCCCGTAGGGGCGTTTGACTGTAGCCCAGCACGAAGTGCTGGGA
>JADFHG010000399.1 GCA_022567365.1 Planctomycetota bacterium
GGGTCCGCGACGGGAATCTGCGGACTGTTCGGGATGGTCACGTGGGGCATGATCCTGGTCGGGCTGATCGGTCTTGGGTCGAGGCGGCGCTTGGATCGTTATTAGTGTTTCGTTGCGCGTGAAGTGATGGAAGGGAATCGCTTGGGTGCCATAGCAGCCTCCTGCAGAAGTATGCATGACCGGCTTTCCAGTCGGTCAAACGCCGCAGGTGGGCCGCAAATGACCGACTGCGGGCCGGCCAGCCGGCTTGCCGGACCCGCTTGCGGGGTCGGTCCCGCGAGACAGGTTGTTTTTCAACAGGATGTTGGAGCATTTCCCGATTTCGTATCCCAGATCCACCGACAATCGCAACACATCAAACGGCGAGAGACCGCGCGGGCTGAAGCCCGCGGCTCGGAACACAGAAGCGGGAAATGCCCTAGCCGAGGGCGACTGGGCTAGGGAATCCTCAACGAGCGCCACGATTACGGTCCCTGAAATACGTTGAGAAACGAAACCCAATCGTGCATGTCCAGATCGTCGTCGCCGTCGAAGTCGAACGCCTGGAGGCACTCGTTCGCCGTTACGGGCGGCGTGGGATCGGGCCACGCGCCGGGACCGGACATGCAATCGGCCAACGCGGCGTAATCGACGAGATTGACAACGCTGTTGCCGTCGAAGTCGCCGGTCGATATGACCAGGATTGCCTCGGAGATTTCCTTCAGATGGCCGAAGTGAGGCGGAGCGACGTCCTCGAGGGGGTTCATGTGCCCGTCGACGGTCCATTGCTTCGCGTCGACCAGGAACCGAAACGCGCGTCGGTAGATCAGTCTTGCGCGGACGTTGACGCGCCCACCACCCGCGGGCATTGCAAAGGTATAGCTCGTCGAATCGGTGCCCATCGCCGGAATCCGATTGTCGAACGTGATTCCCGTCGCTTCCGTAAAGAACGTCGGACCGTTTCCCTCGGCGTCGTGGTTGACCTTGGCGAAGAACCTGCCCGGCAGACCGGCGTAGTAACCCTCGGCCGGGTCGCCGATTCCGCCGAGATCGTGGATGGTCTGCCCGCCGGTGTACACGAGAGGATCGACCAACGGGTCGTTGCCGTCCTTCCAGGCTTCCACGAGCAGGATCATGTTTCGCACTGTGACACCAGTGGGCACGTGATGCCCGGTCAGCGTATTTTCGATGGTGACGTCGACGGTCAGCGCGTCGTCCTCGACCGCGGTCTCCATGAACATCTCGACCGCGTTCTCCAGGTAGTACGGCGTCGTTCCCTCGATTTTGTGGGATCGAATCGTGTCCGGATCACGGATGATCGGCGGAAAGAGCATCGCGCATGCCGTATCGTGGCCGGATGGCGGCATGTGACAGTCCACGCACGTCGCGAAAAACGGCGACTCGGGATCCGAATAGGGCGACTCGAGCCACTCGATGTACGTCGGCTCGGAGGTGACGCCGGTAAATGAGTGGTCTTCCGCGAGGTCGTTCTTGTCCTGATGGCACGTGCCGCACATCTCCGCCACCAGTTGCGGCTGATACGACGCCCGCATCATGTAGGGTTCCGAAAAATCGACGTCACCAAGGACGCCGTACTGCACTTGGAAGTAGTCCGGACCCTCGGGACGCGTGAAGGTCACCGCGCCCGGGAAGATCCCGGGGTAGTTGATCTTTGCGACGTCCACGTCCGCGATCTTGTGGCATATGTCGCAAGCTATGCCGTGCACGACGTTCTCCGGCGTGTCCGGGTCGGGCTCAAAGAGGGCGCTGAAGGGCTCTTCGATCCATCGCTGGGGCTGATGGCACGACGCGCACTCGGAGTTCGGATTCGAGTCCTTGTAGACCGAGTCCCGCAAATAGACGAACCCGCCCATTCCGCCGGGCGTCCCCTGTCCGCTGTAAATGTCGTTCACCCAGACGTTGAACCCTGCCATCGCCTTCGGGGTCTCCTTCCATTCGTTCAGCTGGTTGGGGTGGCACAGCCCACAGGTCTCGGGCTCGAGGAACTCGTAGGTCGGGTCGTCGGTTTGCAACACGGCTTCGAGCACGAAATCCACCTCGGTCGCAGGCGTATCGACGAGGATCGACTGGTTCAAGAATCCCTTCGCCGCGGCCACGATCACGAGATCGGTCCCGGTGTCGAGGGTGAGCGTGTACGTGCCGTCGACGGCGGTCGTCGCTCGGAACGCGGTCGCCTGAAGCGTGACGATCGCACCGCCGATCGGTGCGCCGCCGGACGCCGAACGGACGGTTCCCGATACGTCGTCGGCCCGCGCCGCCGTCGCCGCCAAGACGATGACCCAGACCGGGACCGCGAGCATAAGAGTCTTTTTGTCGAGCATCATGTGTTCCCCCAGAAGACAGTGACGATTTCAATTAGAGTGCGTCCTAAAAGCCCCTCCCTCACGGTCGGGGTTCGGAAAGAACCGGGGTTCCCGCCGGTTTTAGGACGCACTCTTAGTCGACGACGGCATTATACCGGATCGGGCCACGCGGATAAAGAAGATATCTCGTCTTTATCATCCGGTTGTCGTATTTCGGTCAAAACCGCCATTATCGGGAGCCGGCGCCACCGGGATACGCGGCAGGTCCGCTCCTGACGGCTGTGGGCGCGCAGGTGTCGTTCGGGTGGCGGTCGAGTGACTCCCGGCGACGGCGGACGATTCCCGACTCAGAGAAACGGCGCCGGCGCCGCGCGGGATTGCGTTGGCGACAGGGCGCGAAACGGCGTGCTCCGTCTGAATCGACAGATGGCGATCCTTTGCGGATATTGCGACCACTCGTCCGCACCCCTGTGACAAGCATGACCATGACCTGTTCGGAGATTCGTCGGAACTGTGTCCAGGAGGCGGAAGTGGGGCACATATGACGAGCGCGTTGCTTGCGTCTGTCGAGTAACGCGCCTCGTGTCGAGGGCGGGAACACGATGATCCACGCGCCCGCAGGAACCGATGCCGCATCATCCAGCCCGCACCTTCAAGACAGGTGGTCCACCGGCACTGATCATTGACGCGAAGCGTTGTTTACGGGATCGAAGCCGTGAACGCACGTTGAAACCCGCCCGCGTCGAGCAGATCGACGTCTCCGTCCGCGTCGAAATCGAAGACGTCGAGGCAGTCAGGAAACGGAGGCGAGACCCCTGGTCCGGAGACCTCGAGGCATATAGCGAACAGTTCGTGATCGTCTAAGTCCACGTCGCTGTCGTGGTCGAAGTCGCCCGCGCGGTCGCACGGGTCCGGTATCCCATCCCCGTCGTTGTCGGGCTCGCACTCGTCGGGAAAGCCGTTGAGGTCACAGTCCGGGCTTAGCCCATCAAGCACGTCGCAGTCATCGGGCTGGCCCGTGTCGTTGCAATCCGGCTCGCACGCGTCGGGAACGCCGTTGGCGTTGCAGTCCGCCGCGCCGGCTTCGATCGCGCATGCATCGGGCACCCCGTCGCCGTCGCAATCCGGTATCGCAAACGAGTTGATCGTCGCCCTGAGCAGCCAATCATGTCCTTCGGCAATGTCGCTGATGAGGAGGTCGTCCTCGACGAAAAGCAACCCGCGCGGCTCAATGTTGATCCCGCCGGCGCCTTGCGTCAGGATCGCCACGCGCTTCCCCGTCGAATCCCACACCATCACGGCGCCCAAGTCGATCGTGTCGTTGCTGCTCAGGCTCGAAGCCACGGAAACCACGAGGACGGACTGATCGGCCAACTCCGGATCGAGGCTCGCAGCCCAGCCCGGGGGCGAGAATGCGATCTGACGGATCCCGCGTAGCTCCTCCACGAGCGGAACCGACACGAACAGGCTTACGTCTAAGTCAACGGGATCGATCCTGTAGATCCCCGCGCCGGTTGCAACACCGATGAAGATGCTACCTCCATAGTCGCCGAAATCCGGCGGGGCGATGGCTGGTCCCCAAAACGGCATTCCGAAGCGATTCAACAGCACGGTCGCATCACCATCGGAGTCGATGAGCAACGCCCGGCCGTTCCCGACACCGGATACGTCTGCCAGTCCGGTCACGAGGAGGTTCCCGCCGAGCACGCCGCCGACCTCGGACGGTA